>JBAVCR010000205.1:0-10944 GCA_049586815.1 Anaeromyxobacteraceae bacterium | reverse complement strand
GCTCGCCGACCCGGCCCGGACCGGGCGCGGAGTGGGGACGCCCGGGATCGACCAGGCGGCCGACTGGATCGAGGCCCGGATGCGCGACATCGGCCTCGCCCCGGCGGGCGCGGAAGGCTTCCGGCAGGTCTTCGAGGCGCCGGTGGGCGCCCGCCTGCTCGACGGCAACGGGCTCGTCCTCGGCGGCAAGGAGCAGAAGCTCGGCACGGACTGGCAGCCCTTCACCTTCAGCGACGACGGCAAGGTCGATGGGGAGATCGTCTTCGCAGGCTACGGCATCACTGCCCCCGAGCTTGCCTACGACGACTACGCCGGCCTCGACGTGAAGGGGAAGATCGTCCTCGTCGCCCAGGACTTCCCGGCCGAGCAGGACCAGAAGTCGCCCTTCCGCGACCCGAAGAACTACCGGTACGGGGAGTGGCGCTACAAGGTGACGAACGCCCGGGACCACGGCGCCGCCGCCGTGCTCGCGGTGCGCGACGACTGGAACCACCCGGAGAAGGACGAGATCCCGCCCTGGAAGGGCTCGCCCAGCTCGCGCGCCGGGCTCGTCGCCGCCAGGGTCACCCTCGCGGCGCTGCAGGGCGCCGGGATCGACGCCGTCGCGCTCGCCGTCCCCATCGGGAGCGATCTCAAGCCCCGCTCGAAGGCGCTCGGCGTGAAGGCGGAGGTGCAGGTGGCCGTGGCCCACGACAAGGCCCGCACCGCGAACCTGGTCGGGAAGATCGTCGGCTCGGATCCGGCGGTGGCTGGCGAGTGCGTGATCGTCGGGGCCCACTACGACCACCTCGGCTTCGGCGGGGAGAGCTCGGCGGCGCCGGACCAGGTGGGCAAGGTGCACCTCGGGGCCGACGACAACGCCTCGGGCACCGCGGCCATGCTGGAGATCGCCCGTGCCTTTCGGCAAGAGGCCCCGCCGCGGCGGACCGTCGTCTTCGTGGCGTTCTCCGGCGAGGAGCTCGGCGTGCTCGGCTCGGCACACTTCGTCAAGAACCCGCCGGAGGGCTGCCCGGTCGCGAGGATGCAGCTCATGGTGAACCTCGACATGGTCGGGCGCCCGCAGCAGGGAAAGATGTACGTCCACGGCGTCGACACCGCGAAGGGGCTCCGCGACACGCTGCGCGAGCAGGCCGACCGCGCTCCGCCCATCGCGCTCAAGGTCGAGGTGGGCGGCGACGGCTTCGGCTCCTCCGACAACACGAGCTTCTACGCGAAGGACGTGCCGGTGCTCTACCTCTTCAACGGCGCCCACACCGACTACCACCGGGTGACGGACAGCGCGGACAAGATCGATCCGCTGGGGCTCGCGGAGGCGGCCCGGCTGGGGTGGCGCGCCGCGCGCGACGCCGCCGACTGGCCGACGCGGCTCGAGGTGGTGAAGGTGGCCCAGTCGAAGCCGCAGGGTGGCGGGGGAGGGCGGGGCAGCCGGCCGTCGCTCGGCACCATCCCCGACTTCGCCGAGCGCAAGGATCCGGGCGTGCTCCTCACGGGTGTCATCCCCGGCAGCCCGGCGCAGAAGGCCGGACTCGCCGCGGGCGACGTCGTCCTCCGCCTCGGCACGAAGAGGATCCTGAACCTCGAGGACATGCAGTACGCGCTCACCGGACACCGGCCCGGCGACGTGGTCGAGCTCGAGTACGCGCGCGACGGCAAGGTCACCGTCGTGCAGGTGACGCTCGCCGAGCGGAAGTAGCGAGGGGGACACGTGAAGCGAATCCTGCTCTGGGTGCTCGCCGCGGCGCTCGCCGTCGGCTGCTTCGTGTTCCAGAACCGGACCGGGCCGACCTACCCGCTCGAGGGGAACTTCCCGACCGCGAAGGGGCCGGTCGCCTTCAAGTTCCTCCGCAGCGAGGAGATCGGGACGGGGCTCCAGGTCATGCTCCGCGACCCGGTCCCGCAAGGGGTCTCGGCGACGGTTCGGTACCGGCGCTTCAAGTCGAACGACGCCTGGGCGGAGAAGCCCATGGCGCCCGGGACGTTCCGGTTCGTCCGGCGCGGGGCCGCGGAGGAGGTGAAGGGAATGGGGGCCGTCCTGCCCTCGCTTCCGGAGCGGGCAGGGAAGTACGAGTACCTGGTCCTCCTCGACGACGGCTCGGGTCCCCGCTCGGTCACCGGCGAGCGCCCGGTCTACGCGCGCTACAAGGCGCCGGTGCCGCACCTCGTGCTGCTCGTCCACGTGCTCGTCGTCTTCGTGTCGATGACGCTCGCCCTCCGGACCGGGCTCGAGGCGATCGCGGGAGGAGACGTGCGCGGCCTCATCTGGGCCACCATCGCGTCCCTCGTCCTCGGAGCATTCGTGATGGGTCCCATCGTCCAGAAGTACGCCTTCGGCGTGTACTGGTCGGGCTTCCCGTTCGGGTACGACTGGACCGACAACAAGGTGCTCGTGGAGTTCCTCGCCTGGCTGGGCGCCGCGGCCGTGGCGCTCGTCTCGAGGCGCCCCGGGCGGGTCCGCGCCGCCGTCGCGCTGGCCACCGTCGTGACGCTCGCCGTCTACTTCATCCCGCACAGCGTCTTCGGATCCGAGTACGACTACACGCGCGGGTCGGGGCACGGAACGGCGGGTTGATCGCGCGACCCGAGCGGGTCTGGACCCGTCCAGAGCGCGTGAAACCGCGCATGACATGAGGACTTCCACGCAGGCGTTCGCGCCGCGCGAGGAGCGAACGATCGCGATATTGCGTCCAGGTCGCAAGATGAGGATGGGCTCATCCGGCGCGAGCCATGCAGCGGAGCGTCCCCGGCCACCGGTCCATCCCGGATCGGCGCCACACGGGTCGGGGGACCCGCCCGATGATCAACTTCCGGATCGGCCGCCTCGCGGCCACCTTCGCCGTCGCTGGCGCCGCCTTCCTCTTGCCCGGGTGCGGGAGCGAGTCGCTCATCGAGAAGGAGGCCACGACGGGCATACGCGTCACCCGCCAGGAGATGGCGAACGCCTCCATCAACGACATGGGCCACTCGATCCACTACTGGACCGTGGGCCTGGCCTGCACCGACTGCCACGCAGGTCACGGAACTCCGCTCAGGTTCCCGGCCATCGCCCAGATCCCCGACCTGCCGGCGCCCTCCTTCGACACGGCGGCCCACACCTGCTCGAACGTGTCCTGCCACTCGGTGCCGGTGGGGACCTACCAGTACTGGCGATGGATCGGCGACGAGGACTGGGCCGTGTACGACGTGACGTACGGCGGCCCGGTGACCACGCCCAACTACTTCGAGGCGCAACTCGGCGCGTGCCGCTCCTGCCACGCGAGCCCCCCGTCCCCGGCCGCTGGTGCCTGGCACAGCCCGAGCCACGGTGGCGGTGGCACCCGGGCGGAGTGTTCGCTCTGCCACCCCGGCGTATCCAGGGTGGACGGAAAGCTCGTCATCTCCGGGAACACGCACCGGAACGGGACCGTCGACGTGACGCCGAAGTGGAAGTCGACCTGCTTCGGCTGTCACTGAGGAAGGGCAGGCAGGAACGGTTCGATGCTAGGCTCACTCCCCTCGCGGTGCCGTGAGGAGGGGCAGTGACGGGTTCCCGGGGTGAGGACAAGTCAGGATGGGTCTCGTCCCACCGCGGCATCGTGGGAGGGCTGGTGTTTGCCCTCGTCCTGGCGGGCGCCACCCTCTTTCGCCTGAGGGTCCTCTCGGTCCCACTCGAGCGAGACGAGGGCGGGTACGCATACATGGGACAGCGGCTGCTTCTGGGGGAACCGCCGTTCGCGTCCGGCCACAGTCTTCACATGCCGGGCACGACGGCGATGTATGCCGGCGCCCTCGGCATCTTCGGACCGACCGTGGAAGGCGTCCGCCTCGGGCTTCTCCTCGTCCACCTGGCAACCGCAGCCCTGGCATTCCTTCTGGCGCGACGCCTATACGGAATCGTGGGTGGAGCGGCCTGCGCGATGGCGTACGCGACCCTGTCGACGTTTCCGGAGATGCTGGCATTCTTCGGCCACGCCAACCAGTTCGTCGCCCTGTTCGCCGTGGGAGGGCTCTGGGCGTTCGTCGTGGGGATTCAGGGAGGGGGCCTGCGATGGCTCGCGCTCGCCGGTCTCTTGCTCGGTACGGCGCCCGTGATGAAGCAGTCGGGCGCGGTCTTTCCGGCCTTCGCGCTCTCCTGGCTCGCGTGGTCCAGCTGGAAGAGCGGGACGGGAGCGAGCAAGCGGTCGCTCGGCGCGCTCGCACTGCTGGGCGCGTGTGCGGCGGTGCCTCTCCTCGTCACGTTCGCCCTGCTCGCCGGCGCCGGGGTCCTGCGAGATGCGTGGGTCTGGATGTTCGAGTACGCGTGGGGCTACTCGTCGATGCAATCGACGGCGGCCGGCCTGGCGGCTCTCGGGACGCGCGCGGCGGCCATCGGGGTCCCCGGGGCTGGCATCCTGGCTCTCGCCCTCGCCGGTCTACTCATCCCGCGCCGTGGATCGGGGATGCCCCGCGACGAGCGCGGGAGGGGATTCCTCGTGCTCCTGCTCGTGTTTTCCTTTCTCGGAATCGTCCCCGGTCTCTACTTCCGGCACCACTACTTCGTGACGATGATTCCCGTCATGGCGCTTGCCTCCGGCCGGGCCGTCGCCATCGGAGTCGAGATGGGCGGGGGCCGGGCATGGATCGCCGCAGTCGCCATGATCGGATCAGTCGCCCTCCCCATCGTCCTTCACAGGGACGTCCTCTTCACGGCGAGTCCGGTCGCCATCTCCCGCGATTTGTACGGGGCGAACCCGTTCCCCGAGTCCATCGAGGTCGCCCGCTACGTTCGTGAGCGAAGCCGGGAAGGTGACCGGATCGCCGTGCTCGGTTCGGAGCCCCAGATCTCCTTCTACGCGGGACGCCCTTCCGCCACGAGGTACCTCTACCTCTACCCGCTCCTCGAGCCGAGTCCCTTCGGGCCCTCGATGAAGGCGGAGATGATGGCCGAGGTCGAGGCGGCCCGGCCGCCCTGGTTGATCTGGGTGAACCAGCCAGCCTCCTGGGACACGCGGGTCGGGGCGGCGCGCCCGGTCCTCGAATGGGCCGAACGCTTCCTTGGGGAGGGCTACGAACTCGATGGGCGCGTGGCAATACGAGGGCCTCGTCAGACCGACTACGCCTGGGGCGACGACGCGCGGCGTCTGGGCGCGGGCGGCGCGAGTCTTCTCGTCTACCGCCGGGTCGCTCCCTAGCGACGCGCCAGCACCGTCAGCGTCGATCCCGCGCCGGTCAGGCTGGCGACCAATGTCGCAGGCAGGGCGAGGATTCCAAGTGGGGCGGCGAGGGCCACGGAGGCAGCGGCCGACGTGCCGCCTCCGGTTCCCAACTTGGCTGCCCGGCCGCGCAGCACGTCGTAGAGGGCGTTCTGCCGAAAGCCGACCCGGTTCAGCGTGGACTGCACGAAGCTGAAGGCGTCGAACTCCGGGGCGAAGAAGGTCGCCGCCAGGGGCTCGAACCCCGATGCCCGGAGGGTGGCGTCCAGCGTGTCCGGACTGAAGTGCACGAGGTGTCGGGGGACGTCGAGGTGGAACCAGCCCGCGCCCGTGGCCCGGGCCTCCGGGCTCCCGAAGTTCGGAACGCTCACGAGAAGTACGCCGCCGGGACGAAGGACCTTCCGGATGGCTTCGAGCATGGTCCCCGGCGTGGTCACGTGCTCGAGGACGTGCCAGAGCGTGACCGCGTCGAAGGACTCGTCGGGGAGCGAAAGGGCTTCGATCGCGCCGAGGTGAACGGAGATGCCCAGGACATCGCGGGCGTGCGCGGACGACGCTTCCGTCATCTCCGTCCCCTCCACCTCCCAGCCTCGGCGGCGAAACGCATCGAGGAGAAATCCGCGGCCACACCCCACGTCGAGGACACGGCCTTCGCCTCGCCCGAGCGCCTTCTCGACCAGGGTGACGCGCGATCCATAGAGCGCCCGTTGAAGCCCCTCGACCGGTCCGATGAACCGCTTCTCCCCGGCATCCCCGTAATACGCACCCGGGTAGTAGCGCTCCATGTCCTCGGGGGCCGGCGGGGGCCAGGTGAGCGCGAGTCCGCAGGCTCCGCACCGGCGGACCTCGAACCGGTCGCCCGTGACGTAGTCCCGGGCGGGGAACAACACCGCCAGTCGATCGACGGGGTGCGAGCAATGGGTCACGGTCGTTGCGCTCCCTGGAACTGTGGGGCTGGGCCCATGGCGGAGCGGACCTCGGCGAGACGGCGACGTGCCATCGCGTGCTCCGGCATGCGTCGCAGGGCTTCCTCGTATGCCGCGGCGGCCTCCGGAAGGCGTCCCTGGATCTCGAACGCCACTCCAGCCGCATAGTGAGCCTTCGGATTTCCCGGATCCAGGCGCACCGCCTCGAGAGCCACGGGGAAGCCCTCGGCGATTCGTCCCTGCTGCAGGAGCAAGGCCGCGAGGTTCTGCCAGGGAACGGGGAAGGCGGGGTCGGCAGCGATCGACTCGCGGAAGAGGTGCTCGGCTCGGTCGAACTGTCCCCGGCCCGCGGCGATCGTGCCGAGTGCATTGGATGCGAGCGCATTTCGCCCCGTGGACTCACGGGTTGCGACGAAGAGGGCCTCGCTGTCCCTCCACGCGGGGATTCCGGCTCTGGTGCTGAACGTCAGGGAGACCACGACCATGGCGACGACCACCCCGGCAACGAGCCGGACCGCCCGCGAGCGTGATCGACTCCAGCCCGCCGTGCACGTCCAGGTCACCGCAAGCAGAATGCCCAAGCCCGGTAGGTACGTGTAGCGGTCGGCCATGGCCTGGTTCCCAACCTGCAGGATCCCGAGCACCGGCAGGAGCATCACGACGTACCAGCCCCATCCCACGAGGAGCCAGGGGGCCCTGCGCCAGGCGGCCATGGTCCCTGCGGTGACCGCCAGTACGCCCCCGAGGGCGAGGAGGGGAATCGGCTGGAGCAGTTCTTGCTGGGGATGGGGGTAGTAGACGGCAAGGCTCGCTGGCCAGGCCATCTTGCCCAGGTAGGCGAAGACAGAGGTTGCGGCATTGGCGATGCGCTGGCCGAGGGAGAGCCCCAGCGCGGCGACGAAGCTTCCGGACGCGCCCTGGCCCAGCACGGTGATCGCCGCGACGGCAACGGACAGCACCGCAAACGGAGCGAGCCGGAACAGTTCTTCCTTCCACGCGACACGGGCCCCGGGATCGGCTGCGAGCCGGACCCGGCCGAGCGGCCACCAATCGAGCAGTAAGAGGATGGCCGGGAGGGTGACGACCATGGGCTTCGCAAGCAGTCCCAGCGCGAAAGCACCGAGCGAGACCGCGTAGGCCGAGCGCGACGGTCGCCTTGCATTCCTCGTCCAGGCGAGGAGGGAGATGAGGAAGAAGAACCCCGAGAGCACGTCCTTCCGCTCCGCTACCCACGCCACGGACTCGAGCCGCAATGGGTGGAGCCCGAAAACGCCACCTGCCGCCAGCGCTGCACCGACCGGCGCGCCGAGGGCGACGAAGAGAAGCACCACGAGACCTGCGTTCATGGCGTGCAGGAGCACGCTCGTCAGGTGGTGACCCCAGGGATCGAGGCCGAAGAGCTGGACGTCGGCCATGTGGGAGATCCAGGTCAGGGGGTGCCAGTTGTGGCTATGGACGGCCGTCATCGCCCACGCGATCCCGCCCGCGCCGAGCCCCCCCTTCACCGCCGGGTTCTGCAGCACATACGGCCCGTCGTCATAGAGGTCGATGAACCCGTTCGCGAGTACCGGCCAGAAGACGACGGCCGTCGCGAGCGCCACGGCGACCGCGGCGAGCAAAGCCCTCCGGTCAGAGGCCGGGACGGTGTAGGAGGCATCCCCCATCGACCGCGCAGCCTACTCCAGATGGGTACCTGCGCGGGACGTCCCATGCTAATCCTCCCCCCTTCGGCCGCGCCCCGGAGGGCGCGCCGGGAGGGGAAGCGATGATCGGCGGGAAGCGCGTCTGCGTCGTCATGCCGGCCTACAACGCCGAGAAGACGCTGGAGAAGACCGCGGCGGAGCTCGACCGCTCCATCGCCGACGACGTCATCGTCGTCGACGACGCGAGCCGCGACAACACCGCGGCGCTGGCCCGGAAGCTCGACCTCCACGTCGTGGTCCACCCGCGCAACCGGGGCTACGGCGGCAACCAGAAGACCTGCTACACCGAGGCCCTCTCCCGTGGCGCCGATATCGTGGTGATGGTCCACCCCGACTACCAGTACTCGCCGAAGCTGCTCACCGCGATGGCGGGCATGGTGGCGAGCGGCCACTTCGACGCGGTGATGGGATCCCGCATCCTCGGGACCGGCGCCCGCCGCGGCGGCATGCCGCTCTGGAAGTACGTGGCGAACCGCTTCCTCACCCTGACCGAGAACGTGCTCCTCGGCTACAAGCTCTCCGAGTACCACTCCGGGTACCGGGCCTTCTCGCGAAAGCTCCTCGAGACGCTGCCGCTCGAGGAGAACTCGGACGACTTCGTCTTCGACAACCAGATGCTCGCCCAGGCGCTCTGGTTCGGCTTCGACATCGGCGAGCTCACCTGCCCGACCCGCTACTTCACCGAGGCCTCCTCCATCAACTTCCGGCGCAGCGTGAAGTACGGCTTCGGGGTGCTGGGAACGGCGGCGCAGTACCGCCTCGCGCGCATGGGGCTCACGAGCCCGATCCGGTTCTCGAGCGAGGGGAAGCGCCTCGCGGTCCCGACGGCTCCCGCGACGCCCTGACCGCGGCGCCGCCCGGCTCCGAAAGACGAAAGGCCCCCGGCGCTCGCCGGAGGCCTCCCCCCTCGTGCCCCTCTCGGGCGCGGGTCACATCCCGGGGAACGGGTAGGGCGTGCCGTCGGCGTAGGACGTCGGCCAGGCCTTGAAGTCGTCGTTCGCGTTCTCGAGCGTGGGCACCGCGCCGAAGGTCGCGTCGCAGGGCGTGGCGGACATGTCCATCATCGACGTGGCGCTCGCGCCGGCGATGGTGGCGCCCGAGGCGTCCTCGGCCTTCATGAGCCAGTAGCCCTCGGTGGGCATGTGCCGCTCGGCGCTGGCGTTGTGGCAGGTCACCCCCACGATGCGGTCCACCGGGGCGACGAGCTGCCCGCCCGTGATGAGCCCGTCGCTGCGGCCGTGGACGGTGCCGTCCGCGGCCTTGAACCAGCGCGAGACCATCTGGGCGTCGGCCGGGACGAGGCTCGGGTTCGTCATCCCCGGGGCGAGGCCGCACACGAAGACCATCTGATCCTGGATCTTGAGGCTGCCGCCCTTCAGCGGCTCCCGGTAGTACACGTACGCGCCGCTCCGGGGCTGCGTGAGACCGGACGGGATCATGCCGCCGTCGAAGTGGGTGGCGTCGAGGTCCCAGACGAGCTGGTCGGCCACGACCGAGATCTTGCGGGAGGCGGCGGTGACGTCGAACTGGACCGAGAGCGTCCCGGAGGCGACCCGCTCCTGCGGGAAGGCGGCGTTCAGCTTCGCGAAGTCGATCGCCATCTCGCCCTTGCCCTCGTGCTCGCCGGTGGCGCCGGTCCGGTCGATCTCGCCGGTCATGACGACGGGCAGCGGGGTCGTGCCGGCGGGGCCGGCGGCGAGCTCCCAGGAGTAGACGTTCGGGCCGACGAGCTTCACGGTGAACGACACGTCGACGCCGGTCTCGGTCTTCGTCCAGGTCTTCGAGACCGAGGTCTGGTCGACGGGAATGGAGGCGATGAGCTTCTCCACCTTGCGGAGCACCTTGTAGACGTGGCGGTTCACCCGCTCCACGACCTCGCGCTCGCGCATGAAGAGGTGGGGGTGGCAGCCGCCCCCGGGGCCCTGCATCGAGGCAGTTGCGGAGACCTCGCCGACGAGTGCCGCGGCGGGGGGCGTGGCGTCGGCGGCGGTCTGGTCGAGCGCGAGTGCGGCGTAGCTCGGGGTGGCGGCGTCGAGATTCGCGCTGCCGGAGCCGGTGGATGCGGAGCCGCCGCAGGCCATGACCACGGCGAGCGGGGCGGAGAGGAGCAGGGTGCGAAGGTTCATGTGAGGCCTCCGGGCGCGGAGCCCAAGGGGTGTGACTCCTCCAACCCGGGAACCCGGCGAGAGTTGCGGTCCGTGCCGCACGACGGGTGTGGGAGCCGGGGCTACGGGCCGGCCCGGGACGGCCGGGGACCTACGACTGCTTGTGCTCGGCGGTGACCGTCTGCTTCGAGGCGGGCACTCCCTGCCCCTGGGCCTGGGCGGGAAGCTCGCTCGGCGGCTGCGCCTTCGGCTGGGCCGGCGGCTCGTCGTCCGCCTCGGTCGACTTCTTGAAGTTCCGGATGCCCTTGCCGAGCGCCTCGCCGAGCTGTGGCAGCTTGGTGGGGCCGAAGATGAGCAGCGCCACGGCGAGGATGAGGAGGATCTCTCCGAAACCGAGTCTCATGGAGCCCCGTATAGCACCGAGGGAACCCCGGGGCCACCGGGACGTCGTCCCAGGACCCCGGGGTGAGAAGCACCTGGAATTACCTGGCCCTGGCCTCGAGGAGGCCCAGGAAGGCATCGGAGGTGAGGAGCCGGGCCAGGACGAGCCGGCGCCCGCCCCCCGCCATGGCGGCGCCGCGCCCCTTGCCGGCGTCGGGCGCATTCCCGTCGGGCCCGAGGCCCGGCCCGCCCGGGAACCCGGGACCGGCCCCGAGCCGGACGTGGCGCAGCGCCTGGGCCTGGGCCGGAGTGAGCACGGCGAGGGCCTCCTTGCGAAGCTCCTGGAACTCCCCCCGCCGTCCGCCCATGGCGGCCCGCTGTGCGTTCCGGATGGCCTGCCGGGTCGCGTCCGAGATCTCGCCTCCGGCCCGCAACTCGTCGCGGGCGCGGGTGAGCGCTGCCACGAGCGCCGGGTCGGGCGACTCGATGCGGGCGCGGAGCGCCTTCGCCTCCTCCGCCGCCTTGCGCAGGATGGGGAGGAGCGCCCGGGCCTGCTCCGGCGTGAGGGCGAGCGCCCGGTCGATCTGGAGCGCGCCGATCTCCTCGCGGAGCGCGGCCACCTCCGGCGACGGCGCCGCGGGACGGGCGTGGGCGGGGAGGG
>JBAVCR010000204.1:0-1726 GCA_049586815.1 Anaeromyxobacteraceae bacterium | reverse complement strand
GTCCACGACCCAGACCCGGTCGAAGGGGCCCGCCGTGAGCACGCGCTGGGAGAGTGCCTCGAGCGCCTGCTGGCCGCCGGGCTCCAGCCCGTCGGGCAGGAGCCAGCGGGCCCCCTGCGCCGCCGAGGAGGCGGCGATGGCCCCGCCCTCCCGGAGCAGGAGCTCCTGGCCGCGGAGCAGGTCTCGCCACAGGGCCACCGCCGTCACCCCGGTGGTCGCGAAGACCACCAGGCCGGCGATGAGCACGAAGAGCTTGAGGCGGAGGGTCACTTTCGGGGCCCGGGAGCGTTCGACTAGAATGCCACCCTCATGCGGCGGAGGCCCCTTTTTTACGTATTCTCGGTGGTCGCCCTGCTGCTCTTCCTGGCCGCGGTGGCGGCCGCGTGGCGCCTCAAGCGCTTCGTCGACGGCGATCCGCGCCTCTGCGCGCAGTGCCACCGCGCCAGCGCGGAGTTCTCGCTCTGGTCGAAGGGCAGCCACCAGAGCGTCGCCTGCCAGCGCTGCCACCACTCGACGCCGGAGCAGGGGCTCGCCATGCTGAAGGCCTTCGTGGCCGGACGCTCGCCGGCCGGCTCGAAGACGCATGCGCCGGTGGAGATCGGCTCCTGCGCCTCCTGCCACCTCTCGCACGACGGAAACTGGCCCCAGGTCGGCAATTCCCGCGGTCACCGGATCCACTTCACCGAGAAGGGGATCGCCTGCGTCACCTGCCACGCCGAGGGCATGCACGGGTTCCACCCGCTCACCGAGGCCTGCAAGAAGTGCCACGGCGCCCACACCGTCCAGGCGCAGGGGATGGCGAAGCTGCACTGCTTCGTGTGCCACGACTTCCTCTCGCCCGACCCCGGACTGCTCCCCACGCGGCGCGACTGCCTGCGCTGCCACCGCGCCGAGGGCGTGCACCCGGCCCGCTTCTCCGAGGGCGCAGCCATGCAGTTCGACTGCGGGACCTGCCACAAGCCCCACGCGCCCACGCCGCGGGAGGCGGTGGTCGCCTGCACCTCCTGCCACGTGGTGGCCGAGGAGGCCGGCCTGCACGCCCGCCACACCAGGGCCGCCTGCACGGCCTGCCACGGGCCGCACCTCTGGAAGACCACCGGGGAGGACTGCCGGCGTTGCCACGCCGGGGCCGCCTCCCACGCCCGTGACAGGGCCTGCACCACCTGCCACGCCTTTCGCTCGGCGCCGCCGCGGCCGGCCGCGGGGAAGTCGCCCGCCGCCCGGCCGGTAGCCGGCAAGCCAGCCACCGGGAAGTAGACCGAAGCGGTCCACGCCGGCGTTGATTCCCCAATCTGGCGGGCTGCGCCTTGACGGATGGTGACGCATTTCCGGAACCTCGGGTGCACCGTCCCCACCGGAGGCATCCCATGCGCTTCATGGCACTGATCGTGACCCTCTCCTCGTGGCTCATGATCTCGACCTTCGCCTTTCCCCAGAGTGGAGAGTCCTTCCTCCTCTGCTGGATCGTGGCCCTGCTGGTCTCGGCCATCTCCATCGCGTCCCCCGGCCGGATGAACCTCCGCCTGCTCATCTCCGGGCTGGCCTTCATCCTCTTCTGGTCGGCCATCCTGCTGCCCGACGTCTCCTTCGCGGCCCGGGTGTCGAACGGCCTCGTGGGCGCGCTGCTCTTCGCGCTCGGGATCATCCCCTCGCCGCTGCGGCGCGGCGAGGCCAAGGCGTAGGAACACCGCAAAAGGAAACCGGCGGCTCGTCGTCCCCGGGAGGG
>JBAVCR010000203.1:0-4535 GCA_049586815.1 Anaeromyxobacteraceae bacterium | reverse complement strand
CGGCCGGCCCGCGCAGGACGACGAGCGCCACCTCCCCGCCGGCCGAGAGCGCCGCCCAGTCGACGGCCGTCACCGGCTCGACCGCGGCCTCGACGCCGGGCGGGAGCGCGAGCGTCATGGCGGCCCGGGCGAGCGGGCTCCGCGCCGCCTCGTCGTCGGCCACGACCACCCGCCGCGCCCCGAGCGCCGGCACCCATCCGACGAGCACCTGGCCGTGGACGAGCCGCTCGTCGATCCGCGCCAGCGCG
Organism: Anaeromyxobacteraceae bacterium; assembly: GCA_049586815.1. Lineage (GTDB taxonomy): Bacteria > Myxococcota > Myxococcia > Myxococcales > Anaeromyxobacteraceae > CAIOAK01. The sequence continues at coordinate 4,287 of JBAVCR010000203.1, read as the reverse complement.
ATCACGGGGTCCCCTGGACGGACCCCTTGGGCCGGAGCACGTCGCTCGCGAGCGTGATGTTCTTCTGGCCGTAGACGCAGATGAGCCGGGCCACGTCGGGGAGCCGCGCGTCGGGCGTGCGGCAGGTGGAGAGCTTGAGCAGCATGGGCAGGTTCACGCCGGTGACCACGTCCACGACGTCGGAGAGGAAGCCCAGCGCCAGGTTGGCGGGGGTGCCGCCCAGCATGTCGGTGAGGACGAGCACGCCGTCGCCCGCGTCGACCTCGCGGATGGCCGAGGCGATGGCCTCGCGCGCGGCGTCGAGCGGGATCGACGAGGCGACCGAGACGGCGCGGGCCTGCGGGATGGTTCCCACGATGCCCTCGGCGCAGGCCAGGGTCTCCTCGGCGAGCCGCCCGTGGGTCGCGATGACCACCCCGATCATGCCCGTTCACTCCTTCTCGACGTCGCGATGCCAGACCCGGACCGGGATGCCGCGCTTGCCCAGGCGGCTCGCCAGCTCGGCGGCGATGGCCACCGAGCGGTGGCGCCCGCCGGTGCAGCCGATGGCCATGGTCAGGTAGGTCTTTCCCTCGGCCCGGTAGCGGGGGATGAGGAAGCCGGCCAGGTCCTCGGCCTTCTCCAGGAAGCGCTGCGCGTCCTCCTGGCCGAGCACGAAGTCGCGCACCGCCGGCTCGGTGCCGGGGTGGGGCTTCAGCTCGGGGATGAAGTACGGGTTGGGCAGGAAGCGGACGTCGAGCACGAGGTCGGCGTGGGCGGGGATGCCGGCGCGGAACCCGAAGGAGACGAGCGTCACCCCCATGGCGTCGGCGCCGGCGCCGACGAAGCGGTTGTGCACGAGCCGCTTCAGCTCGTGGACGTTGAGCCGCGTGGTGTCGACCACCTCGTCGGCCACGGCCCGCAGCGGGGCGAGCGCCTTGCGCTCGGCGGCGATCCCGTCCGGCACGCTGCCCGAGCCCCCGGCCAGCGGGTGGCGGCGGCGCGTCTCCGAGTAGCGGCGGATGAGCGACTCGTCCGAGCTGTCGAAGAAGAGGACGGTGACGTCGGTGCCCTTGCGGCGCAGGTCCTCCACCACGCGGGGCGCGTCGGCGAGGAAGCGCGGCTCGCGCGCGTCGACGACGAGGCCGATGCGGGAGACCTCGCCGGCGGTGTGGCCGGAGAGCTCGAGCAGCTTCTCCAGGAAGACGATGGGGAAGTTGTCGACGCAGTAGAAGCCGCCGTCCTCGAGGGCCCGCAGCGCGGTGGTCTTCCCCGAGCCGGAGACGCCGGTCAGGATCACCACCTCGGTCCGCGGCGATCCCCGGACCTCGTCGGGAGGGGGCGCGGTCACTCGACTTCCGTCCCGCCGCCGCCGCTCTCGGAGGGCAGCGCGATGGCGCGGTTGAGCCGCTCCTGGAATTCCCGGGCGGAGTGGTGGCCCTGCAGCTTGAGCAGGTGGTTGCGCGCCGCCACCTCGATGATGGTGGTCATGTTGCGCCCCGGACGGACCGGGACGACCAGCATGGGGATCTCCACGTCGAGGATGCGGAACTTCCGGTCGTCGACGCCCAGGCGGTCGTACTCCACGTCCGGGTCCCACTCCACCAGCTCGAGCACGATCTCGATCTTCTTGCGCTCGCGGATGGCGGCCACGCCGAAGAGGTCCTTGATGTTGATGATCCCCAGGCCGCGGATCTCCATGTGGTGCTTGATGATCTCGCTGCCGGCCCCGACCACGGCGTCCTGGGTGCGGCGCTTCACCTCGACGATGTCGTCGGCCACCAGCCGGTGGCCGCGCATGACGAGGTCGAGGGCGATCTCGCTCTTGCCGATGCCGCTCTTGCCGAGGAGCAGGATGCCCACCCCGAGGACGTCGAGCAGCACGCCGTGCATCGAGGCGCTGGCGGTGAGCTGCTCCTCCAGGAAGGTCTGCACGTTCTCGATGAACGTCGAGGACAGGTGGGAGGAGCGGAAGAGCGGGACCCCGGCCTCCTCGCCGGCCGCGATCATGTCCGGGGGGATCTCGATGTCCTTCGTCACCACCAGGCAGGCCACCTCCTGGGCGAAGAAGGCCCGCAGCACCTCGATGCGCCGCTCGCGCGGCAGCGTCTTCAGGTAGCTCATCTCGGTGTTGCCGAAGACCTGGATGCGCTCGCGGTGCAGGTACTCGGTGAAGCCGGCCAGCGCCAGGCCCGGCTTCTGGATGCGGGCCGAGCTCACCCGGCGCGAGAGCCCGGGGCTCCCGGCCACCAGCGCGAGGCGGAGGTCGTACCTGGTGTCGTCGAGGAGTGCCCCCACCCGGATGGCTTCCATCGACGCGGAGTCTAACCCGCACCCCCGGCCGCGTCGACCGGATGGGGGGGCCGGCGCAGCGGGGGTGCCGCTCCGGACGGGGCGTGCCCGGCCCGGAGCCTTTGATTAGACTCGCAGCGCGCATGGACGCCCGCATCCTCTATCACGCGAACTGCTTCGACGGCTGCGCCTCGGCCGCGTTCCTGGGGCGCTTCCTCCAGGCGCGCGAGGGGGCGCGGCTCTCCGCCGTCGCAAACGTCCCGGTCCACCACCAGGCGGGCAATCCGTTCCCGGACGACGCCTTCTCCGCCGACCTGAACGCCGTCGTCGACTTCCGCTACTCCCCGTCCCCCCGCCTCGACTGGTGGTTCGATCACCACCAGAGCGCCTTCCAGCCCGCCTCCGACCGGGCCCACTTCGACGCCGACCGCACCGGCCAGCGGTTCTGGGACCCCACCGCACCTTCCTGCACCGGGTTCATCGCGCGGGTGGCGCGGGAGCGGTTCGGCTTCGCGGCCCCGGATCTCGCGGAGCTCGTCCGCTGGGCCGACGTCATCGACGCCGCGGCCTTCCCGTCGGCCGAGATGGCGGTGCGGCTCGAGGAGCCGGCGCTCCGCATCATGACCTTCCTCGAGGCCACCCGCGATCCGGAGGCCCCCGGGAAGCTCATCGAGGCGCTGCGCTCGCTGCCGCTCGCCGAGGTGGCGGCGCTTCCCTGGGTGGCCGGCCCGCTCGCGCCGGTGCTCGAGGCCCACTTCCGCTCCATCGAGGCGGTGCGCGCCGCCGCCCGGCTCGAGGGAGAGGTGGTCGTGGTCGACCTGGCCCGCGCCGGGATCCCCGCCGGCAACAAGTTCGTCCTCTACTTCCTCTTCCCCGACGCCCGCTACACCGTGACGGTGTCGCAGGACCCGAAGCGGGCCAAGGTCTCGGTGGGCTCGAACCCCTGGGCGCGGCCGCCCCGGGCCCACGACATCTCCCGCATCTGCGAGCGCTACGGCGGAGGCGGCCACCCGGTGGTGGGCGCGGTCTCGCTCGGACCGGGGGAGATCGATCGCGCGCGCGAGGTGGCCGCGGAGATCGTCCGGACCCTGCAGGCGCCTCCCGAGGCCGCGGCGTGACACCGGGCCAGTACATCCTGGTCGTCGACGACGACGACGACTTCCGCGAGGCCCTCTGCGAGGTGCTCTCGGAGGCGGGCTACCCGGTCGAGCAGGCCGGCGACGGCGAGGCGGCGCTCCGGCGCGTCGCCGCGGAGGCGCCGGGCGTCGTGCTCCTCGACCTCAAGATGCCCGTCCTCGACGGCTGGGGCGTCGTCGAGCGCATGCGCAAGGATCCCCGCACCGCGCCCATCCCCATCCTGATCCTCTCGGCCTACGGGTTCGAGTGGGAGTCCGAGCTGCTCGGAGCCCAGGGCTACATCCCGAAGAGCGTGGGGATGGAGGAGATCCTGGACCGCATCCGGCGAATCGCCGGCCCTCCCCCCATGCACCACTAGCGCTCCCATCCGAGGCCGCCCATGTACGCCACCGTGCTCTTCCTCCATTCCTTCCTGCGCTGGGCCGTTCTCGGCGCGGCCGCCTGGGCGACCCTCTCGGCCCTCTCCGGCGCCCGGCACCACCGGGCCTGGACGCGCAAGGCCCGCGTCCCCGGCGTCGTGCTGGCGGCGCTGGCGGACACGCAGCTGCTCCTCGGCCTCGCCCTCTGGCTCGCCCTCTCGCCGCACGCCGTCACTGCCGCCGGCCGGTCCCACTACTGGACGTACCTCCACCCGGCCCTCGGCCTCACGGTGGTGGCGCTCGTCCACGTGGGCAGCGTCCTCGTCCGGCGCCGCCTCGACGACCGGGCGCGCTGGGGCACCGCCGCCCGCTTCTACGGCCTCGCGCTCCTCGTGGCGATCGCCGCCACGCCCTGGCCGCTCGGCGGCATGGGGCGGCCGCTCCTCCCCTTCTGAGGGGGACGGCGGAGGGCGCTACCCCTTCCCGCCCCGGGTGGGCCAGCGGATGCGCGCCCGCAGCG
>JBAVCR010000202.1:0-3356 GCA_049586815.1 Anaeromyxobacteraceae bacterium | reverse complement strand
GGCTTGGGCGGGGCGGCCGGCTCCGGGACGGGCTCACCGGCGCGAGCCGGGGCCTTCGCCTTCGGCTCCTCCGCCGGGAGGTCTCCCTCGACGAGGGACGGCGCGTGGACCTGCGCCCTCGTCGGGGAGGGCCCGAGGAGCAGGAGCGACGCGGCCAGGGCGGCGAGCGCAGGGGTTCTCACGCGAGATTCCGATGCTAGCACGGGGGATTCCACGATAAGAAACGCGCGCCATGAGCCGGACCTCCGTCGCCGTCGATCGCCTCGTCGCCATCATGGCCCGCCTGCGCGGGCCGGACGGGTGCCCCTGGGACCGGGAGCAGACCCTGGCCTCGCTGCGCCCCTACGTCCTCGAGGAGACCTACGAGGTCCTCGAGGCCATCGATGCGGGAGACCCCGAGGCCCATCGCGAGGAGCTCGGCGACCTGCTCCTCCAGATCGTCTTCCAGGCCCGCCTCGCCGAGGAGGAGGGGCGCTTCGACCTCGCCGGCGTGGCCGACGCCATCTCCGAGAAGCTCCTCTCGCGACATCCGCACGTGTTCGGACCCGGTGCCACGAGCGCCGACGCCCGGCCCGATCCCTCGGCCGAGGCCGTCCGCGACGCCGACGGCGTGCTCCGGCAGTGGGCGGCGCTGAAGAAGAAGGAGAACGAGGCGAAGGGACGGGGAAAGAGCGTCCTCGAGGGAGTTCCCCGGGAGCTGCCGGCGCTCGCCCGGGCGGAGCGGCTCACCGAGAAGGCGAGCCGGATCGGGTTCGACTGGCCCGACGCCGCGGGAGCCCGCGCCAAGGTCGCGGAGGAGCTCGACGAGCTCGACGAGGCCATGGCCTCGGGCGACCGCGCCCGGATGGAGGACGAGCTCGGGGACATGCTCTTCGCCGTCGCGAACCTGGCCCGGAAGCTGGGAATTCCGCCCGAGGAGGCGCTCCGCGGGACCCTCGCCCGGTTCATCTCCCGCTTCGAGCACGTGGAGGAAGGCCTGGCCCGGCGCGGCGTGCCGCACGGCGCCGCGACCCTGGAGGAGATGGACGTCCTCTGGGAGGAGGCAAAGGCGCTTTCGCGACGAACTCCAAAGACTTCTTGACCCTTTGGAGGCTTCGTCCGCCTTCGTGGAAAGTCCGTGGATAAATTCTCCCGGTCAATTCAGGGTGGTCGTGCCGGAACACCCTTGACACCATCCCGGCACACCTTGACAGCCATCGAGTTTCAGCAATTCCAGATGTTTACAGGTGGACGGGGGCGGACGGTCGCCCGTCGACCCGCCTGGAGCGGGTGAATCCCCACTCCCAGATCTCCAAAGTGGATAACTCGCCGTGTCGAGCCCCCGTCCTTCGTCCAAAACGCTTGACGTGTCGCGGGCTGGGGGGTAGAAACCGCGGCCTTCGAGAACCTCCAAGGGAGAAGCACACTTGGCAAACACCCGCTCCGCCGAGAAGCGCAACCGCCAGTCCCAGAAGCGCCGTGCCCGCAACCAGGGCGTCCGCACCCGCGTGAAGAGCGCGGTGAAGAAGGTCCGCGAGACGCTCGAGCGTGGCGAGCTGGCCGCCGCGGAGGAAGCCTTCAAGGTCGCGGCGCGGGTGATCGATCAGGCCTCGTCGAAGGGCGTGGTCCACCGCAACACCGCGTCGCGGAAGATCGCCCGGCTCGCGAAGGCCGTCTCGAAGGCCGCCCCGGCCAAGAAGTAGCCCGGGGGCCCCTCAGGGCCCCTCGAGCCGCTCGACGATCTCGCGGGCCGCGTTCGACGCGGCCCGCTGCAGCGCGAGCCGCCGCCGTCCCTCGGTGGCGATGGCATCCACCTCGCCGAGGTAATCGACCTCCTGCCGCACCTGGACCCGGGCGCCCGGCGCCCCGTCGACGACGAGGCGCGCCTGCACCTCGAGGACGAGCCGCCAGGTCCCGCCCTGCGTGGTGACCGGAGACGTGGACGAGCGCGTCACCTCCCCGGTGATCCGCGAAGGGGCGCCCTCCCCCCCCGACGCTCCCCGGCGCGCGAGCTCCTCCCGCAGCGCCGCCGCCACCAGCGCGCCGGCCTCGGCGTCGGCGGTGCGGTTCTCGAGCGACGGGACGAACACCTTCCCCGTGCCCGGCGGAAGGCGGGAAGCCCCCGCCCCCACCGAGTAGCCGCAGCCCGCGGCGAGGAGGGCCGTCGAGGCCAGTGCCGCGAGGGAACGCTTCATGCGACCACGAAGTTGATGAGCCGCTTCGGCACGAAGACGACCTTGCGGACGGTCTTGCCGGCGAGGTGGGCGCGCACCCGGTCCTCCTGCTCGGCGAGCGCGCGGACCTCGGCCTCTCCCGCCGCCACCGGGGCCTGGACCTCGCCGCGCAGCTTCCCGTTCACCTGGACGGCGATGGTCACCACGTCGGCGGCGACGAGCGCCGGGTCGAACGACGGCCACGGTGCCTCGGCGAGCAGCTGGTCGCGCACGGCCGGGCCGTGCACCTCGTGCCAGAGCTCCTCCGCCATGTGGGGCGCGAAGGGGGCGAGGAGCGTGGCCACGGCCACGAGCGCCTCGCGGACCGCGGCGCGGTCGGCGTCCTCCTTCGGCTCGAGCGCGTAGAGCTCGTTCACGAGCTCCATCAGGGCGGCGATGGAGGTGTTGAACTTGAGATCCCCCTCCAGCCCCTCGGTGACCCGCTTGATGGTGCGGTGGGTGCGCCGGCGGAGCTCGAGGAACGGGCCGGCCGCGCCGTCGATGAGCCGGTCGGGGACCTGGAAGACCTCCTGCCGGGCGTGGAAGATGCGCCACACCCGGGCCAGGAAGCGGAACATGCCCTCGACCTGCTCGTCGGACCAGTCGATGTCCTTCTCGGGCGGGGCCGCGAAGAGCATGAACATCCGCATGGTGTCGGCGCCGAAGCGGTCGACGATGGGGCCGGGCTGCACCACGTTGCCCCAGCGCTTCGACATCTTCCGGCCGTCGGGGCCGTTCACGATGCCCTGGGTGACGAGCCGCTTCACCGGCTCCTTCTCGAAGACGAGGCCGAGCTGCTCCATGACCCGGTGCCAGAACCGGAAGTAGAGCAGGTGCATCACGGCGTGCTCGGGGCCGCCCACGTAGACGTCGACCGGCAGCCAGCGACGCGCCTCGGACTGGCCGAAGGGGCGCTCGGCGTCGCGCGGCGAGAGGTAGCGCGCGTAATACCAGGACGAGTCCACGAAGGTGTCCATGGTCTCGGTCTCGCGCCGGGCCGGCTTGCCGCAGCGCGGGCAGGTGGTGTTCACGAAGGCGGCGACCTTGGCGAGGGGCGGCTCGCCGGTGCCGGTGATGATGGCCTCGGCGGGCAGCGTCACCGGCAGGTCGGCGTCGGGGACCCCGACCGCGCCGTGGTCGGGGCAGTACACCACGGGGATGGGA
>JBAVCR010000201.1:0-2723 GCA_049586815.1 Anaeromyxobacteraceae bacterium | reverse complement strand
GGCGGTGAGCTTCTCCGCGGTGACGAAGCGCGGGGCGATGTCGACCGGGATGCCGCGCAGCCGCTCCAGCACCCCCGCCACCTCGGGCCGGACCACCGCCATGCGATCGAGGAGCGCCTTCGCCGCGGCCCCGTCGCCGCGGGCCTGGATGGCCAGGATCTCGGCCGAGAGCGAGTCGACGGCGGCGCGGATCTTCCCGTCCACCACGTGGAAGCGCCCGTCCCGGTCGACCGCCACGCCGCCCCGATCGAGGAACCAGTTGAGCTGGAGCGCCACCCCGCGTCCGTGGGCCTCGTTCACCCCGAAGCGGATGGACCGGAAGGCGGAGGCGAGGAAGGTCGCGTACATGCTCCGCTCGAGCTCCTTGGGGAGCACGCCCCGGTCCACGAGGCGGTGCAGGGCGAGGAGCCCGACCACGTCGGCCTTGGCCTCCTCCATGGCCGGGTAGCTCGCGCCGAGCTGCTCGCGCACCGTGGTGCGCCCGGTGGGGCGCTCGAGGCCGTGGGGGCCGAGCCCGTGCACCATCTCGTGCATGAGGATGTGGGTGAAGAAGGCGTCGAAGGAGACCCGCTTCTCGTCGGCCGCGGTGAGCGCCACCTTCGAGATGGGGCGCAGCACCTTCTGGAACTTGGCGTCCTGCACGTTCTTCAGCATGACGCGCTTCGCCCCCTTCTCGCGGAGGATGCGCTCGTCGTTCGGGAGGTTGAAGGCGGCGGTGGTGACGCCGCGCCGTCCGTCGCCGGCGGCGAAGAGCTGGTTCACCACGCGGATGGGGGCGAGCGCGCCGAGCTTCGGGTTCCGCCAGGCCGGGTCCATGGGCAGGTGGTCCTCGATGTCCTGCAGCTCGCCGGACAGCCTCGCCACCTTGCGGGTCTCGGCGTCGTCGCGCACCGCCACGAAGGCCTCGAAGGCCGCCTTGGCGTTGAACCACCCGTCGGCGTAGGTCTCGTAGGGGCCGAAGGTGGGCTCGACGGCGGCGTCGAGCTCCATCCAGGCCACGTCGCTCTCGTAGTAGTCGTCGGAGAGGAGCGCCGCGGCGCGCGTCTCGAGGAACCGGCGCAGCGTGGCGTCGGAGGTCGCCCTGGCGGCCTCGCGCAGGAGCGAGGCGGCGAGCGCCAGCTCCGACTGGTACTCGATCGAGTAGGGCACCGCCGCGAATCCCTGCGGCGTGCGCCGCACCACCGAGAAGAAGCCGGTGGCGAGGGCGCGCTCCTTCCCGGCCAGGGAGTCGTTCCAGCGGGCGATCTCCTCCTTCGTCGCGCCGGGCGGGTAGAAGGTGCCGGCCTCCGGCCGGGGCGGCGCGCCCGGGACGAACGGGCGGTCGTGGTCGAGCCGGTCCCAGGGCCCCTTGTTGCGCAGGAAGAAGGCGAGACGGGCCCGGCCGAGCGGCGTCGGGTCGTCGAGCAGGCCGAGCAGCATGGCCTCGGCGCCCGCCCACTCCTGGCGGAGGAAGAGCGCGTCGACGACGCGGCTCGCCTCGACGAGGAGCGCGAGCGCACGCCTCTCCCCCTCGGGGAGCCGGGAGACGTCGACCACGAGGTCGACCGGCGCGTACTGCGCCTCGAGCTTCCGGAGCGCGGCGACGTCGGGGAAGGCGCCCTTTTCCGCGGGCGGGCTGGCCGGCGCGGCGAGGGCGGTCGAGGCGGCGAGGAGGGCGAGGGCGGCGAGGGGTGTGCGCATGGACGACGATTCTAATAGCCTCTGCCCGTGACCGTCCTGCTCGTCGCCCTGCTCCTCGCCACCCCCCCCGCGCCCACGGGACCGGAGGGGCTCCCCGCGTCGGGACCCCGCGCCGCCGGCGTTCTCCCCCGGGTGCTCCTGCGCACGACCCAGGGCGACATCGTCCTCGAGGTGGACGTGGTGCGTGCGCCGGCGTCCGGCCGGAACTTCCTGCGCTACGTCGACGCCGGGCGCTACCGCGGCGGTTCCTTCCACCGCACGGTGACCACGCGCCCCGACAACCAGCCCCGCAGCGCCGTGAAGATCGACGTCGTGCAGGCGGGCGCGGCGCCAGGAGCCGATTTTCCTCCCGTCCCGCTCGAGCGCACCCGGGACACCGGCCTCTCCCACGTGGACGGCGCCGTCTCCATGGCCCGGGACGGTCCGGACTCCGCCACGAGCGACTTCTTCGTCTGCGTCGGCGCCCAGCCCGAGCTAGATCACGGGGGCAGGCGCAACCCCGACGGCCAGGGCTTCGCGGCCTTCGGACGCGTGGTGTCGGGGATGGACGTCGTCCGGAGGATTCACGCCGCGCCGGCGGAGGGGCAATCGCTCCGGCCGCCGATTCCCATCCTCGAGGCGGTGCGCCCGCCGCCCTGAGCGAAGGAGCCGCCATGTGGAGCCAGAACGAGCTGACGCGGAGGCTCCGCATCGACTGGCCGGTCCTCCAGGCGCCGATGGCGGGCGTCTCCACCCCGGCGCTGGCCGCCGCGGTCTCCGAGGCGGGCGGCCTGGGGTCGTTCGCCGCCGGGGCGCTCCTCGCCGAGGCCGTGCGCAAGGGCATCCGCGCCATCCGCGCGAGCACCGGCCGACCCTTCGCGGCGAACTTCTTCGTTCCCTCGGGGCCGTCCTCGCCGCCCACGGGCGAGGCGCTCGCGGCCGCCCAGGAGGCCGTCCGGCCGTTTCGCGAGGAGCTGCGCCTCGGTCCCGCGGCCACCCCGTCGCCCCTGCCGCCGTTCGAGGAGCAGGTCGACGCCGCGCTCTCGGAGGGCGTGCCGGTGGTC
>JBAVCR010000200.1:0-12266 GCA_049586815.1 Anaeromyxobacteraceae bacterium | reverse complement strand
CCGACATGGCCGGCGTCCACGGCGCGTCCTGAGGTCGACCCGTGAAGGTCTCCACGCCCCGGCTCTTCGCGGCCGCGGTGGCCATCTGGGGCACCACCTGGATCGCCATCACCTTCCAGCTCGGGCGGGCGCCGCCCGAGGCCAGCGTCGCGCTCCGCTTCGCCATCGCGTCGGCGCTGCTCCTCGCCGGCTGCCGGGCCCGCGGCCTGCGGCTGCGCTTCCCGCCGCGCGTGCACGTCGAGCTGGCGCTGCTCGGGCTCTTCATGTTCTGCCTCTCGTACCTGGCGGTGTACCGGGCCGAGACCCTGCTCGTCTCCGGCCTCGTCGCCGTGGGCTACTCGGCGAGCCCGCTCGTGAACGCAGCCATCTCGCGGGTCGCCTTCGGGACCCCGGCCACGCCTGGTGTGCTGGGGGGCGGGCTCCTCGGGATGGCCGGCATCGCGCTCGTCTTCTGGCCCGAGCTGGCGCGCGTGAGGGCCGACCCCGGCGTGCTGGCCGGGGCCGGGCTCGTCGCCGTCGCGGTCCTCGCATCGGGCGTGGGCAACGTCTTCGCCTCCCGGCTGGAGCGACACGGGCTCGGCGTCTGGCAGAAGATGGCCTGGGGGATGGCCTGGGGCGCGGCGGGCAGCGCGCTCGCGGCGCTCGTCGGAGGGGAGGGGATCCACTTCTCCCTCACCCCCGCGTACGTGGCCTCGCTGCTCTACCTCGCGGTCCTCGGATCCATCGTGGCCTTCGCCGCCTACCTCACCCTGCTCGAGAGGGTGGGGGCGGCCCGGGCCGGCTACGTCGGGGTCATGACCCCCGTGGTCGCACTCGCAATCTCCGGATTCGTGGAGGGTTTCCGCTGGGGCCCCTCCACCTTCCTGGGGATCGCCGTGGTGGTGGCGGGGAACCTGCTCGTCCTCCGCTCCCGGTGAGGTTGGGGTTGAGGCGCCGGGGGCGCGCGGATAGGAATCGGTCGATCCCGCCCGACCCGGAGGACGCCATGGACCCTGCCTCGTTCGCCGACGTGCTGCGCCGCTTCCCCCTCGCCGTGACCGTCGTCACCGTGGGGCGCGGGGGCGCCGAGAACGCACTCACCGTGTCGTGGGCCACCCCCTGCTCGTTCGAGCCGCCCATGTTCCTCGTGGCGGTGGATCGCCTCCACTACAGCATCGACTTCGTGAAGAGCACGCGCAACTTCGCCGTGAACGTCCTCGGCGAGGGGCAGGAGAGGCTGGCCGGCCAGTTCGCGCGCCAGTCCATGCAGGGAGAGGACAAGCTCGCCGGCGTGGCCCATCGCGAGGGCGAGACCGGCTCGCCCATCCTCGAGGATGCGGTGGCGTACTTCGACTGCGAGCTCTCCTTCTTCGTCGAGGCGGGAGACCACTTCCTGCTCGTGGGCCGGGTGGTCGACGCCGGGGCGCTGCGCGACGGGCGGCCGCTCGTGGGAGGAGCCGCGCTGCGCTACCAGAAGTCGGCGGCCTGACCGCACACCCCTCGGAGGGAGGCGGAAGCCGGCGCGTGTCCCCCGGCCACGGGGGAAACGATTCCTTGTCGCCCGGACTCCATTAGAAAAACGAAACTTTGCACGGCGCCCTCGCGAGCGGAGCGGATAGGCAACGGCCTCGTGTTTCCCGCCCTCGGAGGGGTCCAGATGCCGACGCCGCTCGCGATCACGCCGCACCTCGTGCGCCTCGTATCACTCGCCGTCATCCTGGCGATCCCCGCGGCGGCGCTGCCCCAGGTGGTGGGCGACAGCGTCAACATGGTCTCGGGCACGAAGTGGCCCGGCGGCGATCCCTACCTGCAGCGCCAGAACGAGCCCTCCATCGCGGTCTCGTCGGCAAACCCGACGCACCTGCTCGCGGGCGCGAACGATTACCGGTCGGTGGACGTCCCCACCGTCACCGACGCGACCAAGATGGCAGCCGACGCCTGGCAGGGAGTCTTCAAGTCGTACGACGGCGGCCAGACCTGGACGAGCACGCTCATGCCCGGGTACCCGCAGGACACCTCCTGGGACGGGACCCACTCCGCCATCCGCGGGCCCGCCGGGGAGGTCCTCTACAACGCCTCCGCCGATCCCGTGGTGCGCGCCGGCACCGACGGGATGTTCTACTTCGCCGGGATCGTCTTCAAGCGCGGGACGAGCGACGGCCGCGTGGTCGTGAACCGGTTCATCGACCTCAACAACAAGGAGAACGGCAGCACCGTCGACGGCACCGATTCCATCCAGTGGGTGGACGCGAAGGTCATCGACCAGGGAGCCGGCTACTTCGCCGACAAGCCCTGGATCGCCGTCGACGTGCCCCGGGCCGGGGCCACGCAGTGCACCATCACGAAGAGGGACGCGAAGGGCAATGCGCTCTTCACCCGCTCGTTCCCCGGCGGCGCCCTGTACGCGGTCTGGGCGCGCATCTACTCCGACGTGCGCGCCGACGTGATGTTCTCCCGCTCCCTCGACTGCGGGGAGACCTGGAGCGCGCCGCTCCAGCTGAACGACAACAAGTCGCAGGCCAGCCAGGGCGTGGTGGCCTCCGTCGACCCGCGCACCGGCGACGTCTACGTGGCCTGGCGCCGCTTCGGCCGGCCCGGCGCGGCCCCGCCGCAGGCGGAGGACGCCATCTTCGTGGCGCGCACCTTCAGCAAGGGGCGCAAGTTCACGCACCCGCGCCTCCTCACCACCTTCGTGCCCTTCGAGCAGGACCAGGATCCGACGCGCCTCCGCTTCCGCACGGAGGCCTTCCCCTCCCTCGCCTCCTCGGTGAACCCGGCGAACACGCAGAGCTGGACCCACGTGGCCTGGGCCCAGCGCGGCCCCGGCGGCGACGGCCAGGTGGTGCTCTCCCAGGTCCAGGTCGCACCCCCGCCGCCGTCCAACGACGAGTGGGACGACCCCTGCGACGGCTGGAAGATTCCCGCCTACCCCATCGACACGGCCGCGGTGACCGACGACGCGGGAAACGCATTCACGCGTGGTCACCAGTTCATGCCGCAGCTCACCTTCACCCAGGGTCGGCTGGTGGCGGTCTACTACGACAGCCGGCTCGATCACACGCGGGCCTACTACAAGCCCAACGACCCCTGCCTGCCCTACGGCACCTGCTGGGGTCCCGATTCCAAGGGGCGCTGGTACACCGAGGAGCGGAGCCCCATCGGCGAGCGGGTCGTCGGGTCGAACAACCCGGCCGACTGGATCGCCTGGGCCACCGGCGAGATCGACGACACCGGGCTCGAGCTCGCCCGCCACACCGTGGACGTCCGGGTGGCGATCGCCACCCCGGCCGCCCAGCCGGCCTTCAGGAGCCTGCCGCTCTCCCGCATGCCCTTCGGCTCCCGGGGCGACGAGGCCCCGATCGACGCCAACCCCTACGACCCGGGGCGCGACCAGGGCGATGCGAAGAAGAGGCCGCTCTCCTTCGGCGCCGCCGGCCACATCGACGTCCTCGACGACCAGGGCGGCCTGCTGCGCCTGCAGGACCTCCAGCTGAACCCGCCCAACCTCCCGATGTTCAAGAACGGGTCGGTCCCCTTCATCGGCGACTACATCGACGTGCAGGGACCCGTGTTCGTGCGGACCACTGCGGGATGGGCCTTCGACATCGCGCCCACCCCCACGCCGGTCTTCCACGCCGTCTGGACCTCGAACCAGGACGTGGTGCCTCCCCGCGACGGAGACTGGAAGAACTACGCTCCGCCGGGGACCCGCGCCGGGACGGGGAGCCTCGTCGACTCCACCCAGACCGTGCCCGCCTGCGTCGTGGGCAACGCCGGGTCCCGCAACCAGAACATCTACACGGCCCGGATCTCGGAGGGGCTCTTCGTGAGCTCCCCGCAGAACGCGAAGGCGCTCTCGGCCGGGTTCCTCCGGAATTTCGTGGTCTCGGCGGTGAACGCCACCACCCAGGACCGCACCTTCACGTTCCGGATCAGGCAACCCGTGAACGCCTGGGCCTCCTTCCTCGCCGACGACACGAAGGCGGCCGTCGAGCAGGTCACGGTCAGGATCCCGGCCAACTCCAGCGCCGTCCAGACCGTGTCGATGAAGCTCGTCGGCAGCGGGACCAACCCGGCCACGCTGCCCGTGGACGTGATCGAGGTCGGCGGTCTCGGCCTCGCCGGCTCGGTGATCCTGAATCCTCCCGGGCTCACCTTCGACCTGACCCAGCCGGACGGATCGAGCGATTCCATCGCCGCCGGCGAGAAGCTCACCGTGTCCATCAGCGCGGCCCACCTGTCGAACGCGAACCTGTCGAACGCGAACCTCTCGAACGCCCACCTGTCGAACGCGAACCTGTCGAACGCCAACCTCTCGAACGCCAACCTCTCCAACGCCAACCTCTCCAACGCCACCATCGACGCCGCGCACCTCTCGAACGCGAACCTGTCGAACGCCAACCTCTCGAACTCCACGGTCTCGAGCGCGAACCTGTCGAACGCCAACCTGTCGAACGCGAATCTCTCCAACGCCAACCTGTCGAACGCGAATCTCTCGAACGCCAACCTCTCCAACGCCTCGATCACCGACCTCGACTACACGGTGACGAACACCGGCAACACCACCCAGGCCTTCGACGTCCGCCTGCTCACGGTGGGTACCACCCAGTCGGTCCAGCTGCTCGTCTCGCGCGGGTACACGAAGCCCATCGCCAACGGCTGCGACCTGCAGGAGCAGCCGGACAACCGGATGCTCGTGAACGCCGGCGTGGTCACGCCCGCCACCGCCGGATCGCTCGCGACCCAGGACCCGCTCGCCACCTTCGCCATCGCTCCCGGCGAGAGCATCCAGGTGACGCTCCGGACCCTGGGCGGGATCGCCGAGGCCCGCGACCTCGGGACCCAGGTCGCGCCGGTGGTGACGCCGCAGGGCAACACGAACGGTGCGGCGACGGCCCTCGTCGTCGACACCCCGTCGGCGCTCGACGCCGCCAGGGTGGCCGCGTCGTTCTCGCAGACCCTCACCGTCCAGGGCGCCACCGGCGCCGTCACCTGGACCCTCGCGACCGGTTCCTCCCTGCCGCCCGGTCTCACGCTCGGCTCGACGTCGGGAATCATCTCCGGGTCCCCGCAGGTGGGCGGGACGTTCACCTTCACGGTCGACGTGAAGGACGAGGCCGCTCCCCAGAACCTGACCCAGAAGGACTTCGTCATCTCCATCGCGAAGGCCGACACCGCCACCTCGGTCGGCGCCTCGACGTCCGCAGCCTTCCACGGGGATCCGGTCACCCTGACCGCCACGGTCGGCCCGGGTTCGGGCCCCACCGGCACGGTCACGTTCAAGGACGGGGCCGCCGACCTCGGGACCGCGGACGTCGTCGCGGGGAAGGCGACCCTCACGATCCCGGCCGGCGCGCTCGCCGTGGGCCTCCACTCCTTCACGGCGACCTACGGCGGGGACGGCGGCTGGAACGGCTCGACCTCCGCGGCGCTCGACCTCCGGGTCACCGTCAAGACGGCGCTCCAGCTCTCCACCGACCCGCTCGTCGACGCCACGCACCCGTTCACCTACGGAGGGGCGCTCTCCATCCTGGTCGCCCTGGGGCCCACCCCGGCCGGCGCTCCGCTCCCCACGGGAGCGGTGTCGTTCCTGGCCCAGGGACTCCCGGTCCCGTCGCTCGGCATCGTGTCGGGCGTCGCCGCCAGCGATCCGTTCCGGCCGGACGCCGGGAGCCTCGTCGTGGCCGCGTCCTACGCCGGTGACGTGAACTACGCGGCCGCGAGCCAGCAGCAGCTCACCCTCTCGATCGGCCAGGCGACGCCCGACGTCTCCTATCCCACGAGCAGCAAGAACCCCTCCTCGCCGGGGGAGAGCGTCACCTTCACCGTGACGGTCACCTCCACGGCCGGCATCCCGGTCGGCTTCGTGACCTTCTACGACGGCACCGTCTCCCTCGGGACGGTCCCGCTCGTCGTCGACGCCATCACCGGGAAGCCGACGTCCTCCGTCACCACGTCCGCCCTGGCCGCCGGCAGCCACACGATCACGGTCTGGTACGAGGGCTCGGGGAACTTCAAGGCTGCGGGCTCCTCGACCAGCCTGGCCCAGGTGGTCATCTCGGCCTCGACCACGACGACCCTGGCCGCCTCCCCGAATCCCGTCCTCGACGACAAGCCGGTCACCTTCACCGCCACCGTGAGCGCCTCGGGAGTCGTCGCCACCGGCACGGTCTCGTTCTTCGACGGGACGAAGCTGCTCGGCACGGCGACGCTCACGAGCGCCGGCACCACGCCCCCGAGCGCCAGGGCCTCCCTCACGAAGACGTCGATGTCGGAGGGCACCCACTCCATCACGGCAACCTACGCCGGGAACGGGACGCTCGCGGCCAGCACCTCCGCGCCGCTCTCCCTCAAGGTCCTCGAGGACTACTCGTGCAGCGCCTACGACACGCCGCTCCGCTCGGCGGGAACCGTCTCCGCCCCGACCAACTCGGGATCCTTCACCTTCGGGACCAAGGTGGCGGTGAAGTGGCGCTTCAAGAAGCCCACCGGCGTCTACGTGACCCGCACCACCGCGGTGAAGAAGCTGGAGGCCGTCCAGGACGCCCTGTGCAACGGCAAGCCGCCCTCCACGGCCAAGCGGATCGCCCTCTTCGACCCGGTGGCCGGCGCCTCGGCGGGGAGCACGTTCGTCTACGACACCGCCGCGAACCAGTACAAGCTCACCTGGGACACGAGCAAGGCGTCGAAGGGCTGCTGGGACATCGTCCTCACCCCGGACAACGGCATCCCCCAGGTGGCCACGATCCTGAAGTTGCAGTGACGGAGGGACAGGAAGGCAGGGGCCCCGGTGCCGGAGGACTGGCGCCCGGGGTCCTCGTCGTTAAGTAAACGTGGTCCTTCTCGGAGGGGGGCCACCACCGATGGACGACCGCGAAGTGCCGAAGCCGCCCGGGAAGCGCTCGCTTCTCGGAGAGATCCGGCGTCGGCACATCTTCCGCACGTCGAGCGCCTACCTGCTCGGCGCCTTCGCGGTCCTGCAGGGCGTGGACATGGTGCGGCAGGCCTTCGACTGGCCGCGCGCGATCCTCCACGTGGGCATGGCCATCGCCGTCCTGGGCTTCCCGGTCAACCTGTTCCTGGCCTGGCAGGCCTACGACAACGACGACGACACCTGGAGCACCTTCGCGCGGAAGCTCCCCCGGCCCACCTGGATCCTGGTGGGCGTCCTCGCCGTCGCCGCCGCGGGGGTCGGCGCCTGGAGGGTCTGGGGCACGAGCAAGCCGCCTCCCCCCACGCTCTCCGTGCTGGTGGCCGACCTGCAGAACTGGACGGGGGAGGGGGTGTTCGACGGCACGCTGGAGCCGGCCCTCGGCCTCGCGCTGGAAGGGGCGAGCTTCATCAACGCCTACCGCCGGGACACGGCCCGCAAGATCGCCGACGAGCTCAAGCTGGAGGGGTCGGGGCTCGACGAGAAGCGGGCGCGGCTCGTGGCCCAGCGGGAGGGGATCGGGGTCGTCACCGGGGGCGCGGTGGAGAAGACCGCCTCGGGCTACCGGGTCGCGCTCCACGCGGTCGACGCCTTCACCGGAAAGGAGCTCGTGAAGGCGAGCGAGGACGTGCCGGGAAAGGACGCGGCACTGGCGGCGGCCGGCAAGCTCGCGGCCCGCGTCCGCACCGCGCTCGGCGACGCCACGCCCGAGGCGGCGCAGCTCCAGCAGGCCGAGACCTTCAGCGCCGGCTCCCTCGACGCCGCCCATGCCTACGCGCTCGGCATGCGTGCCACCGAGGAGGGAAAGACCGACGAGGCCGTCCGCAACTTCCTCGAGGCCGTCCGCATCGACCCGCGCATGGGACGGGCCTGGTCGGGCCTCGCCGTCGTCGAGCAGAACCGCGGGCGCAACGCCGAGGCCGAGAAGTACTTCGAGAAGGCCATGGCCAACGTCGACCGCATGAGCGAGCGGGAGAAGTACCGCAGCCGCAGCGTCTACTACCTGCACAAGGACGACGTCGACAAGGCCATCGAGGACCTCGTGCCGCTCCTCCAGAAGTACCCGGGGGACAACGCCGGCCACGCCAACCTGGCGGTGGCCTGGCAGCTGAAGCGCGACTTCAAGAAGGCGCTCGAATCGGGGCGGAAGGCCGTCGAGATCTCCCCGAAGAAGGTCGCCCAGCGGAACAACCTCGGGCTCTTCGCCATGTACGCCGGCGACCTCGACACCGCCATCCGCGAGCAGCAGAAGGTGCTCGAGCTCTCTCCCGGGTTCCCGGGCGCCTACGTCGGCCTCGCCCTCGCGCAGTACGCGTCCGGGAAGCGGGACGACGCCATCGCCACCTGGGGGAGGCTCTCCGCCTTCGGAGGGGATCCGGCCTCCATCGCCGCCGAGGGGCTCGCGGACGCGGCGATGCTGGAGGGGCGCCTCGTCGAGGCCCGGACCCTCCTCGAGAAGGGCATCGAGGACGACGCCCGCGCCGGACGCAACGAGGCGCTCGGACGCAAGTCGGCCATGCTGGGATCGATCCTCGTGTCCACCGGCCAGCCGGCCAGGGCCGTGGCGGCGGCCGACCGCGGACGCAAGGCGACCGACGCCGACTACGTCGCCTTCCAGCTCGGGATGGTCTACGCGGGCGCCGGCGAGGACAGGAAGGCCCGCGCCATCGCCGACGACCTCGGCGCCCGCCTCGGCGCCGATGCGCGCATGTACGGCCTCATCCTCGACGCCGCCATCGCCAGCCGGAGGAAGAACCACGTCGAGGCCGTGTCGAAGGCCAAGTCCGCCCTCCAGCTCGTCGACGCGTGGCTGGCGCGCTACGCGCTCGGACGGACCTACCTGGAGGCCGGCGCGTTCGCGCAGGCCCAGCAGGAGCTCGAGGCGGCGGTGCAGCGCCGCGGCGAGGCCACCGACGTCTTCCTGCAGATCGTCCCCACCTACCGGCTCTTCGGCCAGGCCCAGTACGCGCTGGCGCGCGCCCAGGAGGCGCTGAAGAGCCCGGCCGCGGTGGACAGCTTCAAGGCCTTCCTGGCGCTGAAGCGGGGCAGCGACGATCCGCTGGTGGCCGACGCGAAGAAGCGCGCCGGCGTTCCCTAGCAAGGGGGCTGCGCCAGCGCTGCGGGCCGGTTATCTCGGCGCCATGAGCGCCCACCACGTCAACGGCCGTTCCATCACCCCTCCGTTCCCCGCCGGCCTGGAGGTCGCCGACTTCGCGCTCGGCTGCTTCTGGGGAGCCGAGCGGAAGTTCTGGAAGGTGCCCGGGGTCTGGGTCACGGCGGTGGGCTACCAGGGCGGGACGACCACGTCACCGTCCTACGAGCAGGTCTGCTCCGGGCGGACCGGGCACGCCGAGTCGGTCCGGGTGGTCTTCGACCCGAGGCAGGTCTCCTACGCCGAGCTCCTGCGCGTCTTCTGGGAGGCCCACGACCCGACCCAGGGCAACCGGCAGGGCAACGACGTCGGCACCCAGTACCGGTCGGTCGTCTTCACGCACGGACCGGAGCAGCGGGCCACCGCGGAGGCCTCCCGCAAGGCCTACGCGGCGGCGCTCGCCGGGGCGGGTCACCCGCCCATCACCACCGAGATCCGCGAGGCCCCCGAGTTCTTCTACGCCGAGGGCTACCACCAGCAGTACCTGTCGAAGAACCCCGACGGCTACTGCGGGCTGGGCGGGACGGGCGTGGCCTGCCCGGCGCCGGCGTAGGCGTCGAGCGCTGCGTCCATGTCGTCGACGATGGCCTGGACGCTCCGGAGCTCGCCCACCTGCCGCTCGGGGAGCCTGACCAGGCTCTGGCCGGTGTAGTAGAGCCCGAGCACCTCGTCGCCCAGCGCCACGGCGCGCAGCAGCGCGTCGGTGATGCAGAAGCTCTCCTGGAAGTTGCTCGCCCGGCACTTGCACAGGCTCTCGGCCAGGCACTCGATGCAGGCCTTCTTGCGCCCCATGTAGCCCGAAGGGCCGAAGTACCAGGCCTTGGAGCGGGGAGGGAAGGTCCTCCCGGCCGCAAGCGCCTCGGTGAATTCGTTCCGCACCGCGCGGGCCTTCATCCCCTTCACGCAGCTCGTGATGATGGCCACGTCCTCCTCGTTCTTGCCGAGGTGGACCTGCTTGAAGGTGGCGTGCGCGTCGCCGTCGCTCGACGCGATGAAGCGGGTGGCGAGCTGGACGCCGGCGGCTCCCTGGGCGAGGTAGCGCCCCACGTCGGAGGCGGCCACGCCGCCCGCAGCGACGACGGGGAGCGAGGTGGCGGCGACCACCTCCTCCACCAGGGAGGGGAGCGGGTGGTCGATGTCGCCGATGTGGCCGCCGGCCTCCGCGCCCTCGGCCACGACCCACTCGGCGCCCCACTTCTCGTACATGGCGGCGAGGCGGCCGGAGGAGACGATCCCCACGAACGGCGTCCCGGCGTCGCGGCACCAGCGCACGATGTCGCGGGAGATGCCGGCGCCCTGCACGATGAACGACACGCCCTCGTCGAGGGCGGTGCGCGCGAGCAGCTCGAAGTCGCCCTTGTTGATGGCGGCCATCAGGTTGATGCCCACGAAGCCGCCGGGCGCGGTGGCCTTGGCGCGCTGGATCTCGGCGCGCAGGTGCTCGGGCGTCTTGATCACCGCCGAGATGGTCCCGACGCCGACGAAGCGCCGCGAGCGGACCGCCGCGACCTTGCCGGCGAGGCCGTCGGAGGCGTGGATGCCCATTCCGCCCTGCACGAGCAACCGCTTCCCCGACGCCACGATGGCGGCGATGGTCTTCCGGTCGAGCTTGGGAGCCTCGACCTTCGACGTGGAGGGACGGGAAACCTCGAGGTTCTCGACGGACAGGGACATGTACGCTCCGGGTGAGGCACGCTGCGGGAAGGCCGGAACGTACACGGGGCGTGTCATTGGAATGTCACGGCATCGTGCTGCGCCGCGTTGCCGCAGCGCGGCAGCGCAGTGCGTCGAGAACCGACGATGAAATGGGAGGGATTCCCGCGGAAAACCGCTACTGACAGGTCAGCGCAGAAGCTGCGCATGCCAGGGTGTCGAACCCCGACACTCCAGAACCGCCCACATCGATGCCAAAGACCCCAGGCTGAACGCTCCAACGGTTCCACTCGGCGCCGATCGACGCGCCATTGGAGTAGAGGCCCACGCTGGGATTCGACGCGTCATAGCAGCCGAAGGAGTTCGATCCCCCGCCGCACGACGTCCCACCCGTGAAGTCGAGGGAGCCGGTTCCGGCAGCCACCAGCACCTGGTCCCACCTGTTCCCATAGAACGAGTTCCCGCGAATCGAGACCGACCCTGGGAACGGCGCCGTGATCACCATTCCCCCGCCGCGGCGGAGACCGCTCGCGACGTTGTAGGACTGGGTCGCGTCGTTCCCGGTCACGGCATTCCCCGCGAGCAGGACCGACGAACCGCTCCCCAGCGCCAGCAACCGGAACGCCGAGTTGGTCGCCCCGGTCATCGCCGCCGCGCCGCTGCTGTTCTGGACGGTCACGCTCACCGACGACGATCCGGCCGGCTGCGCGTGCACGTGCGTCCCGTTCCGGGCGTACGGGCAGGCGTCGCTCGTGAACGAGCCCCGCGCCACGAAGGCGGCATCCCCGGTGTTGCCGGAGAAGGTGGTCCCGGTGGCCGAGAAGGCCGGCGCGCCCGTGCCACCCGCGCCGACCGCCACGCCGGCGGCGTTCGCGTCCACGGTCCCGCCGTCGAAGGTGAACCTGCCCTCCACGACCGAGATGGCCGTTCCCGTCGCCCCCGTGACCCGCGAGGCCGTAGCCGTGCTGGCCACGGACGATGTGGCGCCCTCGACCAGGATCCCGTTCCCGGCCCCCTCGACCACCACCGAGGCGAGCGTGGCCGGGCAGTGCCCGGCGAGCCGGACGCCGGCCTGGAAGCGAACCACCGGGCTCCCGGCCGCCGCGACCACCCGCACTCCGCTCATCGTCACGGCCGCGGCGTCGGCCGGGGAGGGGCACGCGATCTCCAACGCGGCGCCCGTCGAGGCGGCGTTGAGGAGCGCGAACCCCGAGATCGCCGAGCCCGGGTGAAGGGTGACGAACGGCCCGGTGAGGCTCGCCGCCGTGGAGGCCACGTAATGACCCGGCGTGGGGAGGCCGTCATCGGTGGCGAGGGTGACGCCCGGGCCCAGGACGAGCGCCCCGGGCTCGACGAAGGACACGGCGGCGACGGCCAGCGTCCAGCCTGCGGCCCGGACGGTCGAGCCGGCGCCACGCGCGTTCGCCGCGGTGAGCGCGTCGGTGAGGGTCCGGTAGCGGCAGGCCGGGGGGGAGTTGACGCCGGTCGGGGAGGGGGCCGCGCCCGCCGCCGAACCGGAGACGGCGTCGGCGACGTAAACCGGCCCCGGGT
>JBAVCR010000199.1:0-11358 GCA_049586815.1 Anaeromyxobacteraceae bacterium | reverse complement strand
GCCGGATGCTGCGCCGGACCGAGGACGAGGTCCGGCGCGCCGCCCGACAGGGACTCGTCGTCGAGTCCCCCGGGCTCGTCGAGGCCCTGGCGCGGCGCGCGGAGGGCAAGCCGGTGCGACTCGAGATCGAGTTCCGCCTTCCCGACGGTTCCGTTCTCCCCGCCGAGATCACCTCTGGACTGCTCCCGGAAGCGATGGGAGGGCCGCTCGCCTACGTCATCTTCCGTGACGTCTCGGAGCGCCGCCGGCTCGACGACGCCCTGCACGAGAGGCAGCACCTGCTCGAGGAGTCGCAGCGGATCGCCCACGTCGGCACGTGGATCTGGGAACTGCCCGGCAATCGGATTCGCTGGTCGGACGAGACCTACCGGCTCTGGGGAGTCGAGCCGGCGACGTTCGTGCTGACCCCGGAGGCGTTCTACGAGCTCATCCATCCCGCCGACCGCCAGGCCATGAAGGAATGGGCGGCGTCCTGCGTGGCCGGGGGGCGTCCGAGCGCCCTTCGGTTCCGGGTGATCCGGCCCGACGGGCAGGAACGCGTACTGGAGGGGCGCGGGGAGCTCCTCGACGCGTCCGGACTGCGCCCCCGCCGGATGGTCGGAACCGTGCAGGATGTCACCGACGAGCACCGGTCCGCCGAGGCGCTCCGGGCCAGCCAGGCCATGTTGAAGGGAATCACCGACGCCATCCCGGAGCCGATCTTCCTGAAGGACCGGAGCTCGCGCTGGGTCTTCGTCAATCCGGCCACGCTGGACCTGTTGGGCAAGACGATGGACGAGGTGATCGGCCGATCCGATCGGGAGATCTACTCCGACCCCGCCGTGGGGGGCGCGCTCGAGGCCACCGACCGGCGGGTGCTGGAATCCGGCGTGGCCGAGGTGGTCGAGGAGGCGGTGATCACGAGAGACGGGCTTCGCACGTTCCTCTCCACCAAGGCTCCCTTCCGGGATGCCGAGGGGCGCGTGGTCGGGCTCGTCGGAACGGGCCAGGACATCACGAGCCGAAAGCGCATGGAGGCCGACCTCCGGGAGAGGGAGCACCTGCTCGCCGCCTCGCAGAAGGCGGGCCACATCGGGACCTGGACCTGGCAAATCGGGGCCGAGGAGCTCGACTGGTCGGAGGAAACCTTTCGCATCTATGGGCTCGGCCCGGAGCCCGCCCTCGCGACCTTCGACGGGTTCTTCCGGATCGTCCGCCCGGAGGACCGGCCCGCGCTGCGGGAATGGTCGGCTCGCTGCGTCGCCGGGGAGCGGCCGCCGCCGATCGAGTTTCGCATCCTCCGACCGGACGGGACGGTCCGGGTGGTGCGCACCGAAGGCGACGTCATCGACCGCCGTGACGGGGTGCCGGTGCGAATCGCCGGGACCGCGCAGGACGTGACCGACATCCGCCTCGCCGCCGAGGCTCTCGAGCGCCACCACGCCCTGCTCGACGCCATCATCAACAGCCCGGCGGACATGGTGGTCTTCTCGCTCGACCGGGAGCACCGGTACACGGCTTTCAACCAGGCCCACCGGAGGGAGATGAGGAAGGTCTGGGGCGCAGAGCTCGCGATCGGCGACTCGCTCCTCGACCTCATGAGCGACCCGCCTCTCCGGGAGCAGGCCCGGATCGCGATCGATCGCGCCCTCGGGGGGGAGGCCTTCACCGAGATCCGGCTGCAGCCCGACCTCGACATCCACTACGAGCTCACCTGGAGCCCGATCCGGGACCCCCGGGGCGCCGTCACCGGGGTCGCGGCGTTCGTCCGCGACGTCACCGCACGCCGGCGCGCCGAGGCCGAGCGCGAGCGCCTCGTGACCGCCATCGAGCAGGCGGCCGAGGTGGTGCTGGTGACCGATCCCCGCGGCGACATCGTCTACGTGAACCCGGCCTTCGAGGTGGTGACGGGGTACGGGCGCGACGAGGCCCTGGGGCGGAATCCCCGTATTCTCGCGAGCGGGGCCCAGGACCCGGCGTTCTACCGGCACCTGTGGGAGACCATCGCAGCAGGTCGTACGTGGCAGGGACGGTTCGTCAACCGGCGAAAGGACGGGCGACTCTTCACCGAGGAGGCCACCATCTCCCCGGTGCGC
This sequence comes from Anaeromyxobacteraceae bacterium, assembly GCA_049586815.1. Lineage (GTDB taxonomy): Bacteria > Myxococcota > Myxococcia > Myxococcales > Anaeromyxobacteraceae > CAIOAK01. Next base: position 9,283 of record JBAVCR010000199.1, on the reverse strand, counting down.
GACGCCACCGGCACCATCGTGAACTACGTCGCGGTGAAGCGCGACGTGACCCGCGACCTGGCGCTCGAGGAGCAGCTGCGGCAGTCCCAGAAGATGGAGGGGATCGGGCGGCTGGCCGGGGGCATCGCGCACGATTTCAACAACATCCTCGCGGTGATCCTGAGCTGCTCCGACTTCGCCCTGGCCGGCATCCGGGAGGGTGATCCGCTCCGGGGAGACGTCCTCGAGATCCACAAGGGGGCGGAGCGCGCGGCAGCGCTCACCCGCCAGCTCCTCGCCTTCGGCCGAAGGCAGGTGCTCCAGCCCGCGCCGCTCGACCTGAACCGGGTGATCGTCGGGATGGAGGGAATGCTGCGCCGCATCATCGGGGAGGACGTCGACCTCGCGCAGTCGCTCGACCCTGGCATCGGTCTCGTCCAGGCCGACCCGGGCCAGGTGGAGCAGGTGATCCTGAACCTGGTCGTGAACGCGCGCGACGCGATGCCGGAGGGCGGGACACTGACGATCGAGACGGCGAATGCGGAGCTCGACGAGGCGTACGCCGCGTCTCATCCCGGGGTCGCCGCCGGGAGGTACGTGGTCCTTGCCGTGAGGGATACCGGCACCGGCATGGACGCAGCCACGGCGGCACGGATCTTCGAGCCCTTCTTCACGACCAAGGCCCTCGGGAAGGGCACCGGGCTCGGCCTCTCGACGGTCTATGGCATCGCGCGGCAGAGCGGCGGGACCGTCTCGGTGGAGAGCGCCCCGGGGCAAGGCAGCACCTTCAGGGTCCATCTGCCCCGGACCGCGAGGGCCGAGGCGACTCCGGCCCCACCGGGGCCCAGCCAGCCCGCCTCCGGGACGGGCGAGACCGTGCTCGTCGTCGAGGACGACGAGGCCCTCCGGGTCGTCGCCCGGAGGATGCTCTCGGGGGCGGGGTACCGGGTGCTCGTGGCCGGAAACGGGGTCGAGGCGCTGCTCGCGAGTGAGCAGCACCCCGGGCGGATCGACCTCGTCCTGACCGACGTCGTCATGCCCCGGATGAGCGGCAGGGCCTTCGCCGATCGATTCCGCCGGAGCCGGCCCAACACCCCGGTTCTCTTCATGTCCGGGTACGCGGACGACGCCGGTTTCCACCCTGGCGGGCCCGAACTGGATGGTGGATTCATCGCGAAGCCCTTCACCCAGGACGGGTTGCTCCGGTCGATCCGGGAGATCCTGGGGCGGCGAGATCCCAGAGGGTGATCCCCGTGCGCGCCGCAGGTGATTGGGCTATACCTGCGCGCTCTCTAGGGGATCCCGGGTGGGAGCCCTGCACACATCCTCATGTTCGTTGACAGTCCCGGCCGGGGTCTGGTACCCGAAAGGCGTCCCGTCGGGCTTTCAAGGGACAGAGGGGTCGAGCCACCACCGGAAGTTTCCCGATCGGAACAAGACCGAGACGAATGCCCATCGCCCCCGACAACCGCCAGTACACCCTCATCGTGGTCAGCGACCACTCGCAGGCGGTCCGCAAGTTCCGCCTGCAGCGGGCCTGGCTGAAGAAGGGCGCCCTGGCCGGCGGCGCGCTGCTCGTCGTCGGGCTCCTCACCATCACCCATTACTTCACGCTCCTCTCGGCCTCCTCGGAGAACCGGACGCTGAAGGAGGAGAACGCCCAGCTGAAGTCGCAGGTGCTCCTCGTCCAGGAGAAGGTGGCCCACGTCCAGGCCACGCTCGACCGGGTCGAGCGCTTCGACGCCAAGCTGCGCAGCGCCGTGACGCACCTGCAGGACCCGGAGCGCAACCTGGCCATCGGCCCGGTGGGCGCGCCCGACGCGGCTCCCCCGGCCGCCGCTCCCGCCGCGCGCGAGAACCCCGCCGCGCTCCCCGGCCGCATCACCTCGCTCGACGGCGAGGCGCACCGCCAGGAAGCCAGCCTGCGGGAGCTCACCGAGTACTTCGAGGACCAGAAGTCGATGCTGGCCTCCACGCCCTCCGTGTGGCCCACCCAGGGCTGGGTGACGAGCGACTTCGGCTCCCGCCTCGACCCGTACAGCGCCGACCGGACCATGCACCAGGGGCTCGACATCTCCACGCCGCACGGCCAGCCGGTCATCACGCCGTCCGACGGGACGGTGGTCTTCAACGGCACCGAGGGCGGGTACGGCAAGGTCCTCGTCATCGACCACGGCTACGGGGTGAAGACCCGCTACGGCCACCTCTCCGAGACCTTCGTCCGGCTCGGGGAGCGGGTGGCGCGCGGCCAGAAGGTCGCCGCCGTCGGGAACACCGGGCGGTCCACGGGACCCCACCTGCACTACGAGGTGCGGGTGAACGGAATCCCGGAAAACCCCCGCAAGTTCATCCTGGAGTAGGCCGGACCCGCGGCGGGGGTCCTCCCCGCCGGTTTGCTTTTGGCTGGCGCGGTGTTAGCTCGGAGGGTAGCCTCCGCGCGCCGTCACCCGGAGCCCGTCACGCGCCCCGGGGACGAGGGCCCGCCGCACCGCCTACGAGGGAAAGATGCTGAACTGGATGCTTCGCAAGATCATGGGGACGAAGAACGAGCGCGAGCTCAAGCGCCTCGCCCCCATGGTGGTGCGCGTGAACGAGCTCGAGCCCCGCATGAAGGCGCTCCGCACCGAGGAGTTCCCCCGGCTCACCGCCGAGTGGAAGGAGCAGGTCGGGAAGGGGCGGACCCTCGAGGAGCTGCTCCCCGAGGCCTTCGCGCTCACCCGCGAGGCCAGCCTGCGCACCCTGGGGATGCGCCACTTCGACGTCCAGCTCATCGGCGGCAACGTGCTCCACGAGGGCAAGATCGCCGAGATGAAGACCGGCGAGGGCAAGACGCTGGTCGCCACGCTGCCCTGCTACCTGAACGCGCTCTCCGGCCGCGGCGTCCACGTGGTCACCGTGAACGACTACCTGGCCCGCCGCGACGCCGAGTGGATGGGGCGCCTCTACCGGACGCTGGGACTGCGCACCGGCGTGGTGGTCCACGGCCTCTCCGACGCCCAGCGCCAGGAGGCCTACGGGGCCGACATCACCTACGGCCAGAACAACGAGTTCGGCTTCGACTACCTGCGCGACAACATGAAGTTCCGGCTGCAGGACTACGTGCAGCGCGAGCTCAACTTCGCCATCGTCGACGAGGTCGACTCGATCCTCATCGACGAGGCCCGCACCCCGCTCATCATCTCCGGCCCGACCGACGACTCGAGCGACAAGTACTACCAGGTGAACCGGCTCATCCCCTCGATGATCCGCGACGTCGACTTCACGGTGGACGAGAAGAGCCGCACCGTGGTGATGAGCGACTCCGGCGTGGAGAAGATGGAGCAGAAGCTCGGCATCCGGAACCTCTACGACCCCGAGCAGATCGAGTGGCTCCACCACGTGGAGCAGGCGCTCCGGGCCCACCACCTCTACCGCAACGAGGTGGACTACGTGGTGAAGGAGGGGGAGGTCGTCATCGTCGACGAGTTCACCGGCCGCCTCATGCCGGGCCGGCGCTGGTCGGACGGTCTGCACCAGGCGGTGGAGGCCAAGGAAGGGGTCAAGATCGAGAACGAGAACCAGACCCTCGCCACCATCTCCTTCCAGAACTACTTCCGCATGTACTCGAAGCTGGCCGGCATGACCGGCACGGCCGAGACCGAGGCGGAGGAGTTCGCCAAGATCTACGACCTCGACGTGGTGAGCGTTCCCACCAACAAGAAGAACGTCCGCGTCGACTCCGAGGACGTCGTCTACAAGACCGAGCGCGAGAAGTTCAACGCCATCTGCGACGAGATCGGGCGGCGCCACGAGAAGGGCCAGCCCATCCTGGTGGGCACGGTCTCCGTGGCGAAGAGCGAGGTGGTGGCCTCGCTGCTCAAGAAGCGCGGCATCCCCCACAACGTCCTGAACGCCAAGCACCACCAGCGCGAGGCCGAGATCGTGGCCCAGGCCGGCCGCAAGGGCGCCGTCACCATCTCCACCAACATGGCCGGCCGCGGCACCGACATCCTGCTCGGCGGCAACCCGGAGATGATGGCGAAGCACGAGGTCGGTCCCGAGCCCGACGCCCCCATGGAGGGCGAGGCCGAGGAGGCCTTCCAGGCCCGCCGGGCCGAGTGGGCCGCCACCCTGGCGCGCCGCACCGAGGAGCTCAAGGTCCAGACCGCCCGGGAGCACGACGAGGTGGTGGCCGCCGGCGGCCTGCACATCGTCGGCACCGAGCGCCACGAGTCGCGGCGCATCGACAACCAGCTGCGCGGCCGCGCCGGCCGCCAGGGCGACCCGGGCTCCTCCATCTTCTTCCTGTCGCTGGAAGACGACCTGATGCGGATCTTCGCGTCGGAGCGGATCGCCAGGCTGATGGAGACCCTCGGCATGAAGGAGGGGGAGGAGATCGAGCACAAGCTCCTCACCCGCTCCATCGAGGGCGCCCAGAAGAAGGTCGAGGCCCACAACTTCGACATCCGCAAGAACCTGCTCGACTACGACGACGTGATGAACCAGCAGCGCAAGTCGGTCTACCGGCTGCGCCGCATGGTGCTCGGCTTCGGGGCCGGCGTGCCGGTGGTCGAGTACGACGACGTCCCCAAGTCGAAGAAGAAGATCCGCACCGAGAAGATCTACGGGTGGAACGACGCCGGGGAGCACTTCCTCGACCTCTTCGACGACCTGGTCCGCGAGATGGTGGCCGACTGCTGCCCCGACTCCCGCAAGGACTGGGACCTCGACGCGCTCTCGATGCGCGTCCGGGAGCAGTTCGGCGTGGAGATGACCTTCACCGACCCGTCCGGCTCCCGCGCCGGCGACGCCCGGCAGGCGCTCGAGGAGCAGATCTACAAGGTCGTCGAGAAGACCCACGGGGCCAAGGAGGCCCAGTTCGGGGCCGACACCGACGGCGTTCCGCTGCTCCGGCGCTACGAGCAGTACCTCTACCTCCAGGCCATCGACGCCCTCTGGAAGGACCACCTCCTCCAGATGGACCACCTGCGCCAGGGCATCGGCCTGCGCGGCTACGGCCAGCGCGATCCCAAGCAGGAGTACAAGAAGGAAGGCTACGACATGTTCACCCGCATGACCTGGAACGTCCGTTCCAGCGTCGTGGGGAACGTGCTCCGCCTCGTGCCGGCCCGGCAGGAGACGGCGCAGGAGATCGAGCAGAAGCGCGTGGCGCTGGGGCGCAAGCAGAAGGTCATCGAGAGCCACCCCGGCGCGGACGGCGAGGCCGAGGCGCCGAAGGCCGAGACCGTCACCCGGGGCCAGCCCAAGGTCGGGCGCAACGATCCCTGCCCGTGCGGCTCGGGCAAGAAGTACAAGAAGTGCCACGGGGCCAGCGAGGCGGCGGCCTAGCCGCCCCGGTCCCGCGGTCCCGCCGTCACGGTCAGGCGCCCTCGCGCTCGCGCGGGATGGCCAGCTCCGGCTCCGGCGGGAGGTTCAGGATCTCCTCCGGGCAGATCTCCACGATGAGGTCGACGAGGTCGCGCGTGGTCACCATCCCAACCGGGACGCCCCTGTCGTCGACGACCGGCACGTGGCGGAAGCGCCCCACCGACATCTTGTTCATCGCGTAGGCCACGCCGTCCCGGGGTCGCAGGCGCTCCGGGGCGGTGGTCATCACCTTTCCCACCGGCATCCGGGTGAAGCCGCGCCTCCTGGCCGTCCCCAGCAGGAGATCGCGCTCGGTGAAGATGCCGAGGAGCTTGCGGGGGCTGCGGCGGGCCACCACCATCACCGCCGACACCCTGCGCTTCACCATGAGTTCCACGGCGCGGGCCACGGTGACGTCGGGCCCGACCGTCACCGGCTTCGTGCGCCGCATCACCTCCGAGACCGGCGTGCCGAGCAGCATCCGGCCGACGTCGGCGTGCCGCCCGACCTGCGGCTCCTCCTCGTCTCCCTCGAGAACGACCAGCTCCTCCACGTCGTGGGCCATGGGACCTCCCGACCGCGCCTCGCGGTGGAGCGATTGCCGCACCGCGGCGACCTCCCCGCTAGGCCCCGGGAGGGGGGATACCCGAGGCGAATCCCTCGTCCGGGGAGTGCCGCCCGGGAGCGGCGGACGCTCGCCGGAGCCGGGACGCGCCGGGCCGGCCGTGTTAGGAAAAGCGCATGAAATTCGCCTTCGTCCTGCTGCGCGTCGAGCCGGGCCGCCTCGAGCAGGTGGCCAACGCCGTCATGGAGATCGACGGGGTCTCCGAGGTCCACTCCATCACCGGGCCGTTCGACCTGCTCGTGAAGCTGTACGCCGCGACCTACGACGACTTCGGCGACCTCATCCCGGACCGGCTCCAGAAGGTGCCCGGGATCCGGGACACCGAGACCATGCTCGCCTTCCGCGCCTTCAAGGCGACGGCCTGATGCCCGGCCGGCGCCCCCGCCACACCGGGGCGCTCAGGAGAAGGCGTCGAGCCCGGTCGCGGCCCGCCCGAGCGCGAGGGTGTGGACGTCGTGCGTGCCCTCGTAGGTGTAGACCGACTCCAGGTTCATCATGTGGCGCATGACCGGGTGGTCGTCGACGATGCCGCTCGCGCCCAGGATCTCCCGGGCCACGCGGGCGGCGTCGCGGGCCATGCGCACGTTGGCGCGCTTGCCCATCGACACCGGGAGGTGGCCGAGGCGCCCCTCGTCGGCGAGCTCGCCCAGGCGGAGCGCGACGAGGCCGCCCTGCACGATGCCCTGCCAGATCTCCACCAGCTTCTCCTGGACGAGCTGGAAGGAGCCGATGGGACGCCCGAACTGGATCCGTTCCCGGGCGTGGCCCCGCGCCGACTCGAAGCAGGCGATGGCCGCACCCACCGCGCCCCAGGCGATCCCGTAGCGGGCGCGCGTCAGGCAGGCGAGCGGCGAGCGGAGGCCCTGGCCCTCGGTCCCGGGGAGGACCGCGGACGCCGGCACCCGCACCTCGTCGAGGAAGAGCTCGGCGGTGGCCGAGGCGCGCAGCGACAGCTTTCCCGTCACCTCCCGCGCCACGAGCCCGGGCGTGCCGCGCGGGACGAGGAAGCCCTGGATGGAGCGGGCGTCTTCCCCGGCGCGGGCCCAGACGAGCGCCACGTCGGCGAGCGCGCCGTTCGTGATCCAGGCCTTCGACCCGGAGAGGATCCAGTCGCTCCCGTCGCGGCGGGCCCGGGTGCGCATGCTGGCCGGATCGGAGCCGGCGTCCGGCTCGGTGAGGCCGAAGCAGCCGATGGCCTCGCCGGCCGCCATGGCGGGGAGCCAGCGCGCCTTCTGCTCGTCCGAGCCGAAGGCGTGGATCGGGTACATGCAGAGCGATCCCTGCACCGAGGCGAAGCTGCGGAGCCCGGAGTCTCCCCGCTCGAGCTCCTGCATGCAGGCGCCGGCGGCGCGGTGCGAGAGGCCGGCGCAGCCGAAGCCCTGGAGGCTCATCCCGAAGAGCCCCAGCGCTGCCATCTCCGGAACGAGCTCGACCGGGAACGTCCCGGCGCGGAAGTGATCGCGTACCACCGGCAGGAACCGCTCGTCGACGAAGCGGGCCACCGAGCGGCGCGCCAGCCGCGCCTCCTCCGGCAGGCGGGCCTCGAGGTCGAGGAGGTCCACCGGGGCGGGGTCGGCCATCTCCCTCATCTCACCACTCCTTCCAGGTTCGGACGATCGCCACCAGGAACGCCAGCGTCAGCGGCCCGGCCACGAGCCCGACCGGGCCGAAGGCGGCGAGCCCTCCCAGCAGGGCGAAGAACACGAGCCCCACCGGGAAGGACACCCCCCGCCGGATGAGGATGGGCTTCACGAAGTTGTCGACCATCCCCACCGCGAGGATGCCCCAGGCGACGAGGAAGATCCCGGCCGCGACGTGCCCCGTCACCAGCTTGAGCGCAGCGAGCGGCAGCCAGACGAGCATCGTCCCCACGGCGGGGATGAAGGCGGTGAAGAAGGTGAGGAGCGCGAAGAAGAAGGCCGACGGGACCCCTGCGACGAGATAGCCGACGAGCGCGACCACGGCCTGCAGGCCGGAGGTGGCGAGCGTGGAGACCACCACGGAGGTGGTCACGGCCCGCAGGTATCCGAGGATGACGCCCGCCTTCCCGGGCGGAAGCGGGAGGTTGTGCTTCACCCATTCCACGAGCCGGGGCCCGTCGGAGAGGAGGAAGAAGAGCGCCACGAAGAAGAGGAGGAGCTGGGAGAGCGCCGTGCCGGTGGCCTGCAGGACCCCGCCCATCGTCGAGAACGCGCCGCTGTCCAGCGTGGCGCGGATGGCCTCCTCCACCTCCTGGGCTCCGTGCGGGAGCCGGGCGGCGAGGTGCGCAGCGACGGGCTGGAGCGACGCGGGGAGGCGGCTGACGAGCCCGGCGAAACCGTCGTTCTGCACCGCCCGGGTGAGCCAGCTCGCCGCCCCGGCCGCCTGCCCGACGAGGAGCGCCACCATGGCGCCGAGCGGTCCCGCCAGCGCCAGGATGAGCCCGACCGTCACGATCGCCGCCGCCCCGCCCCGCCGGCCCCCCATGCGTCGGGCCAGCGCCGCGACGATCGGCGCGGTGACCGTGGCCACCACCGCCGCCATGAAGAGGAGGCTCGCGAACGGCCGCACCACGAGCCAGGCGAGCCAGAGCGCCAGCGCGGTGAGCGCCAGCAGGAAGAGGTGCGGGTCGAAGCGCACGCGCAAGGCGGGTCCCCGTGCCGGCTAGAAGTTGAGGTGCACGTGGTCGGGCGCCACCCCGGCCTCCTTCAGCGTGGCCTTCACGTCGTTCACCATGGCCGTCATGCCGCACACGTAGGCCTCGGTGCCGGCGGGGTCCGAGCCGCCGAGGAGGAGCGCCCGGGCCACCTCCTGCACCCGTCCTCGGACGCCCGGCCAGGCCTCGTCGGCGTCGGAGGGGCAGAGGACGACGCGGACCCCGTGCCGTTCCCAGTCGACGTGCTCCGCGCGGTAGGCGAAGTCGGCGCCGCGCCGCTGCCCGTAGAAGAGGGTGGCCCGGCGGAAGCGGTTCCGGTGCGCCACCACGTGCTGGAGGAGCGCGCGGATGGGGGCGATGCCGGAGCCGGCGGCGAAGAGCAGGACGTCGCGCCCCTCGGCCTCGGCGAGCGGGAAGCCCTTGCCGAACGGGGCGGAGAGCTCGAGCCGGGCGCCCGGCACGGCGGCGGCGACGACCTCGTCGGCGATCCGGCCGCCCCGCTTCACGAGCAGGTCGGCGTGCCCGTCCGGCGCCGGGGCGCTGGCGAGCGCGAAGTAGGCCTCGCCGGAGGGAGCCCGGACCTTCACGACCTGTCCGGGCAGGACGTGCTCCGGGGCGAGCGGCCCGAGCGCCACGCGCAGCGCCCGCAGGGTGGGGGTCTCGTCCCAGGCGGCGGCGACCGGCACGCTCTCGTACTT
>JBAVCR010000198.1:0-7373 GCA_049586815.1 Anaeromyxobacteraceae bacterium | reverse complement strand
CGCCCCACCGCCGTGAACCTCGAGTGGGCCGTGCGCCGGATGTCGCGCCGCATCGGCGCGCCGGCCCACGAGGTGCTCTCCGAGGCGCATGCCATCCGCGACGAGGACGAGGCCTCCTGCCGGCGCATCGGCGCGCTCGGGGCGCCGCTCCTCCCGCCCGAGGCGCGGGTCCTCACCCACTGCAATGCGGGTGCGCTCGCCACCGCCGCCTACGGGACCGCGCTCGGCATCGTGCGCGCGGCCCGCGAGGCGGGGCGGCTCGAGCACGTCTTCGCCGACGAGACCCGTCCGTTCTTCCAGGGGGCGCGCCTCACCGCCTGGGAGCTGCAGCGGGACGGCATCCCGGTCACCATCCTCACCGACGGGATGGCGGGCTGGCTCATGGCGCGCGGCGAGATCTCCTGCGTGGTCGTGGGCGCCGATCGCATCGCCGCGAACGGCGACGTGGCCAACAAGATCGGCACCTACGCCCTGGCCGTGCTGGCGCGCCACCACGGCATCCCCTTCTACGTGGCCGCGCCCTGGAGCACCTTCGATCCGTCGCTCGCCACCGGTGCGGGCATCCCCATCGAGGAGCGCGACTCCGACGAGGTCGTCCGCATCTTCGGGCGGCTCGTCGCGCCGGAAGGGGTCCCCGCCCGCTACCCGGCCTTCGACGTGACGCCCTCCGACCTCGTCACCGCCATCGTGACGGAGCGGGGCGTGCTGCGCGCCCCGTACGGCCCGGCCATCCGGTCGCTCGTCGGTTAGGGCGCCCCCCTCGGTCCGGGCGAGGAGCACCGGTGGCGAACCCTGCCGCCGCCCTTATGAAGGAGCCTCCACGAGGGAGGCTCGCTTGGAAAGTTTCCGCCGCGTTGCGTCGTTCACCGTCCTGGCCGGCATGCTCTGGGCCGACCCGGCACGCGCCTGGATCTGGCCCGAGCACCGTGACATCGCCGTCACCGCCGTGAAGGGGCTGCCGCCCGCCGACCGGGCGGAGCTCGAGGCGCTCTGGGCCAGCCTGAAGAAGGAGGCCGGGCCCCAGCTCTGCGCCACGCTCGTGAACGAGGGTGCCGCGCCGCGGAGCGCCTTCGGGGACTGGAGCGCCATCTGCCTCGACTTCCCGTCGTACCCGGCGCTCGGCGGCGACCACTCCTGCTCGACGGCGGAGCTCCGGGCGGTGACCGAGACCGAGGAGTGGGGCCGGAAGGTGGCCTGGGTCGCCGAGTGGTCGAAGCAGCGGCTCGCCGAGGCGCCGAACGACGCCGTCCGCACCGACGCCTGGAACAAGTCGCACCTCGCCATGCAGTTCGTCGACCCGAGGTACCTCTCCCGCGCCGCCTCCAACAACGCCCACTTCCTCGCGCCCCGGGAGCCCGTGGCGGCGGGGGAGACGCTCGAGGCCTACGCGAAGCGGGCCATCGCGCCGGACACGGCCATCAACGCGACCGCCATCTACGTGCAGTACCACGCCATCGCGCTCCGGCTCGCCGCGCAGTGGCGCGTCGCACCCGAGGCGGCCCGGCCCGACCTGGCGCGGCGGGCGCTCCTCGCCGAGGGCATCGCCCTCCACTTCCTCGAGGATTCCTTCTCCGCCGGCCACTACGCCGCGACCTGGGGTGACTCCGCCTGGCAGAAGGGGACCCACGACCTCTACTGCGTCCAGGGGCTCACCTCGAAGACCTGGGCGGGCGACCTCTTCGCGAGCCACGGCGACGCCCACATGACCGCCCACGACGACGCGGTGGCGGGCGCGGTCGTCGGCCGCAGCCTGTCCCAGCTCGCCGGGGCCGCCCGCGGGACCGTGGCCGTCTCCTCGGCGCCCTCCACGAAGGAGGAGCGCGCGCTCGAGGACCTCGACTTCTGCAGGGCGCAGAACCTCCCGCCCATGGCCACCGACCCGGTCGCCTACTCGGGCGCGCTCACCACGCTGGAGGCCTCTCCCATTCCCTCCGGCGACCAGGACGACATCCACCCCCCGCGCGCCCGCGCCGACATCGGCTTCTTCGGGGGCGTCGTCGCCGGCATCGCCGCCGGCCCGGCCTGGGGCGGCTTCGACACCAGCGCGGGCTGGCGCTTCCGCAGCGAGCTCGAGGTGGGCGCGCGCTTCGGCTACGGGCTCCAGGGAGTGCTCACCACCAACATGGACGGCCAGCTCTGGGCCCAGGCGTCGCTCGTCTCCGATCCGGCGCAGCTCGACGCGTCCTGCCCGGGTTGCCCGGGCGGGGTGCGCAGCAACCAGGCGCTCCCGCGCGTCCCGGCCCGCTCGGCGCTGAAGCTCGCCTTCCGGATGCCGTACTACATCCTCCCCTTCGACATCATCGTGCTCGCCCCGGTGATGTTCCTCGTCTCGAAGGAGGCGGCGCAGGACGTCGTCTTCAAGGCCACCGGCGGCGGGCTCTGGACGCTGCAGCGCCCCATCTCCACGTCGTTCGGCACCTTCCAGTTCATGGCCGGTCGCGAGGTCGGCTTCACGCTCTGGGGCATGGGGGACCCGAACCAGTTCGTGGCCACGCCCACCGATGGCCAGGCCCTGCTCGTCGACTTCCGCCAGCTCGAGCTCGACTTCCCGGTCTTCGAGTACGTGCCGCCACGGGCCTTCGCGACCACCCTCGCCCTCGCCGCCCAGGTCCAGCTCGGCTTCAGCGTGCAGCTCGCCCCGACCGCCTGGCTCCCCCAGCAGGACAACGCCCCGTACGGCGGGCTCGGCGCCAGCTGGTTCGTCTACCTGCGCCTCCGGCTCGACGCGCGCAAGTACATGGGGGGTTCGCCGGAGGACTGGAAGAACTAGTCCAGGAGCACCGATGCCTTCCGACGGATCGAGCCGACCTCGCGTCTCCCGCCTGCCCGGCTCCGGGCGCGAGATCCTCTCCATCGGCCTGCGCCAGTCGCCGCTGCGGGACGCCTACCACTCGCTGCTCGTCGCGCCCTGGCGCGCCTTCTTCGCCCTCGTCCTCGCCGCCTACCTGGGCGCGAACCTGGTGTTCGCCCTCGGCTACCTCTCCCTCGGGGACGCCATCGAGGAGGCCCGGCCGGGGAGCTTCGCCGACGCCTTCTTCTTCAGCGTCCAGACCATGGCCACCATCGGCTACGGGAAGATGGCGCCGCGCGGCCTCGGCGGGAACCTGCTCGTCACCGTGGAGGCGCTCGTCGGGCTCCTCGGCCTCGCCCTCGTCACCGGCCTCGTCTTCGCCAAGTTCTCCCGCCCCACCGCCCGGGTGATCTTCAGCCGGAACGCCGTGGTCACGCGTTTCGACGGCGTGCCCTCGCTCCTCGTGCGCATGGCGAACGAGCGCGGCAACCAGATCGCCGAGGCCCAGGCCCACCTCGTCCTGCTCCGCAGCGAGCGCACGCCGGAGGGGGAGGTGGTGCGACGCATCCACGACCTCAAGCTCCGGCGCAGCCAGTCGGCCTTCTTCGCCTTCACCTGGCTCATCGTCCACCCCATCACCCCGGACAGCCCGCTGCACGGCGAGACCGGGGAGAGCCTGCGCGCGAAGGACGTCGACCTCGTCGCCTCCATGACCGGGCTCGACGAGACCCTCTCCCAGTCGGTGCACGCGCGCCACGCCTGGACCCCGGACCAGATCCTGTGGGGGATGCGCTTCGTCGACGTGCTCGTTCCCACGGGGGACGGGCGCCGCGCCATCGACTACCGGAGGTTCCACGACGTGGAGCCGGACGGTGCGGCGCCTGCCGACGCCCCCGCGAGGGGCGCCGCGAGCTAGAGAGCCGCGTCGAGGAACCGCTCCACCGCCGGGAAGAAGGCGCCCGGGTTCTCGCAGAAGGGCCAGTGCCCGGCGCCGGGCACGACGAGGAGCTCGCCCCGGCGCAGGCCGGTGACCCACTCCTCCTCCATCTCCGGTGGTCCGCGATCGGTCTCGCCCCAGACGAGGAGCACCGGCGCGTCGAGGGACGGCAGCCTGTCCCGCCAGTCCCAGTCGCCGAGCGACGGGTACACGTGCCCCAGCCAGTCGGCGACCCAGTTCTCCGGGAACTCGTTCGGGAGGTCGCAGGCCGCGAGCGGCACGAGGTCCACGTTCTCCTTGCGGGCCACCTGCTGCGGCAGGAGGTAGTGGCGCATCCACTCCCGGGCGTAGGTGCGCGGGTCGGTGCGGTGCACCTTGCCGGCGCGCAGCGCGCCCAGGTGGGTGGAGCCGGGGGGGCGGATCATCTCGCCCAGGCTGGGCAGCTCGCCGGCGTGCCAGGGGTCGCGGCGCGCCGCGAAGGAGCCGACGAGGACGAGGGCGCGGATGGCGCCCGGGTGGCCGAGCGCGTGGAGGAGGGCCACGGTCGCCGCGTAGGAGTGGCCGACGACGGCCGGTCGCTCGATCTCCAGGTGGCGGAGCAGCGCCTCGAGGTCGGCGACGTCGGGGCCGATCCCGAGCCGCGCCTTGTCCTCGACCGGGGAGGAGAGGCCACGCCCCCGCAGGTCGTAGGAGACGACCCGGTGGTGCGCGGCGAGCGGGGCGAGGGGGCCGCCCACCCAGCACCCGTTCGGCACCACGATCGGCGGCCCCGCGTTTCCGCGGACCGACCAGTGGATCCGGATGCCTGGCTCGACCTCGAGAAGTCCCTGCTGCAAGCGCCGCCCGCCTCCCGGGACACAAGCTAACCCGCCCCGCGGCGTTCGGCACGGGTGCTCTGGGGTAACCTCCGGGTTTCCTTGACAGGATGGGGGGCACGATCGTATAGAACCGCCCTTCCGGAAGCCCGGCCCCGATCGCGCGAGTTCGCGCCGGGGGTGATTCCCGAGTGCATTCCGATGGTTTTTCGCGAAGGAGCGTCTCGATGTACGCGGTGATCCAGACCGGCGGCAAGCAGTATCGCGTTTCCCAGGGGGACAAGCTCCGCGTCGAGCTCCTCGAGGGCGACGTGGGCAAGAAGCTGTCCTTCGACGCGCTGCTCGTGGGCGGCGAGGGCGAGGCCAAGGTGGGCAAGCCCACCGTGGCGGGCGCCTCCGTCGAGGGCGAGATCGTGGCCCACGGGCGCCACGCCAAGGTGGTCCACTTCCGCAAGAAGAAGGAAGGCTGGACGAAGAAGCGCGGCCACCGCCAGCCCTACACCGAGGTCGTCATCACCGGGGTCCGCGGCTAGTCCGCCCCAGAAGGAGAAGCAACCATGGCTCACAAAAAAGGACAGGGCTCCAGCCGCAACGGCCGCGACTCGCAGGGTCAGCGCCGTGGCGTGAAGGTCTACGGCTCGGAGAACGTCGTTTCCGGCAACATCCTGGTCCGCCAGGTCGGCACGCTCTTCCACCCCGGCGAGAACGTCGGGATGGGCAAGGACTACACGCTCTTCGCGAAGACCGAGGGCACCGTGAAGTACTCGAAGACCCGCGGCGATCGCCGCGTCGTCTCGGTGGTGCCAAAGGCCTGAGCGGCGGTCGGTACCCGATGTCGCGAGCGCCGCGGAGCCCAGGGGCCCGCGGCGTTCGTCGTATGGAGGCCAGGTGAAGTTCGTCGACGAGGTCCGGATCAAGGTCAAGGCCGGCGACGGCGGCGATGGCGCCGTGGCCTGGCGCCGGGAGAAGTTCATCCCGCGCGGGGGTCCAGCCGGCGGCGACGGCGGCTGGGGCGGCGACGTGGTGCTCGTCGTCGACCCGCAGATGGGCACGCTGCTCGACTACCGCTACGTGCGCGAGCACAAGGCGAAGAACGGGGAGCACGGGCGGGGAAACGACCAGAACGGCCTCTCCCAGCCGGCCCTCGAGCTGCGCGTCCCTCCCGGCACCCTGGTGAAGGACGCCGCCACCGGCGAGGTGCTCGCCGACCTGGGCGAGGCCACGCCGCGCTTCGTGGTCGCGAAGGGCGGCCGGGGCGGCCTCGGGAACATGAACTTCGCCACCTCGACCAACCAGGCCCCGCGCTTCGCGCAGCCGGGGACGAAGGGCGAGGAGAAGGAGCTGCAGCTCGAGCTGAAGCTCCTCGCCGACGTGGGCATCGTCGGCTACCCGAACGCCGGCAAGTCCACCCTGATCAGCCGCATCTCGCGGGCCCGCCCCAAGATCGCCGACTACCCGTTCACCACGCTCACCCCCAACCTCGGCGTGGTGGGCTGGCGCGGCAAGAGCTTCGTCGTGGCCGACGTCCCGGGGCTCATCGAGGGTGCGCACGCCGGGGCCGGACTCGGCCACCAGTTCCTCCGCCACCTCGAGCGCACCCGGGTGCTCGTGCACCTCGTCGACCCGGTCGCCCCGGGCGAGGGGCGCGGGCCGCGGGCCGACCTCGACGCCATCGACCGGGAGCTCGCCCTCTACTCGCCCGAGCTGGCGAAGAAGCCGCAGGTCATCGCGGTCACCAAGATGGACGTCCCGGAGGCCGCGGAGCGGCTGGCCGAGCTCCGGAAGAGCTTCTCCCGGCGGAAGAGGAAGCCCCTCATCCTGCCCATCTCGGCGGTGACCGGCGAGGGGATGGACGAGCTGCTCGACGCGGTGGCGAAGGCGCTCCGCGGGGAGGAGCCGGCCGACGAGCGGCTCTCCCGCAAGAAGGTGGGGAAGCCGCGGAGCAAGGCGGCGCGGTGAGCGACTACCTCCTCCCCGAGCGCAAGGCGCGCATCGACGAGGTGGTGGCGCGCCGGACCCGCACGCTCGTGGTGGTGATGGAGGCGTTCTGCGATCCGCAGAACGTGAACGCCGTGCTCCGCACCTGCGACGCCTTCGGCGTGCAGGAGGTCCACGTCGTCGAGGGCCCGATGAAGGCCTTCGATCGCAACAAGAAGATCTCCCAGAACGCCGACAAGTGGCTCGACGTCACCCGCTGGACCTCCACGCGCGCCTGCCTGGAGGCGCTCAAGGCCCGCGGGTTCGCCGTGCACGTCACCTGGCTCGGGGAGGGCACGGTCGGGCTCGCCGACCTCGACTTCTCGGGCCCGGTGGCGCTCGTCTTCGGCAACGAGAGCCGCGGCGTCTCCGACGAGGCGCTCGCCCTCGCCGACGCCCGCTACGTCATCCCCATGCGCGGCTTCTCCCAGTCGCTCAACGTGTCGGTGGCGGCGGCGGTGAGCCTGGCGAGGGCCGTCGACCGGCGCGAGGCGCAGCGGGGCCGGCACGGCGACCTGCCGGAGGGCGAGGCCGAGGAGCTGCGGCAGCGCTTCTACGTGCTCGCGGTGAAGCAGCGCTCGCGCATCGCCAAGGCCGAGGCGGTCGCCGACCGCCGGGCGCGCCACCGGCGCTGATCCACGGGGGTTTTCCGGGCAGCGGGGCGGGGGCGGGGCCTCCCGAGGATTCCCCTTGTCCGGCCGATGTCGGCCATGATAATAAGAATCGTTCTCAACATCGGAGAGACCCCACACCCATGAACCGACAGCTCGCCGCCCTCCTCCTCTGCACCCTCGCCCTCCCGGCGCTCGCCGCCGACCCCGCCCCCGCGCCGGAGCCCCAGGCGGCTCCCGCC
>JBAVCR010000197.1:0-2574 GCA_049586815.1 Anaeromyxobacteraceae bacterium | reverse complement strand
GGGCCGGCCCGGGCGTGAGGGCGAGGGCAACGAGGAGCACGAGCGCCGCGCGAACGCGGGGGACGGGGCTCATGGCTTCCCTCCCCCGGTGCGCGAGAGCTTCACGTTCCGGAGCAGCGCGCGGTCCACGCCGGCGAGGAACTCGCGGAAGGCGGGGTAGTCGGCGGCCGCGATGCGGCGGGTCTTCACCCGAAGCGAACCCTCGGCGACGAGCGCCCCACCCTCCTCCCGCACCGACACCGACCAGGAGCCGAAGGGCCCCTCGCGCCGCTCCGGTGCCGGGAGCCCCACCGGCGCGAGGCCCGGCGGCAGCGTGTAACGCACGGTGAAGGTGGTCTCGAAGGAGGTGGGCAGGACGAGGTCGTAGCGTCGCGTGGAGAGGGGCGCGTAGTTCTCCATCCAGCTCTGTCCCTGGCCGAACGGCGCGAGGACGAGTCCGCCGTTGTCGGGCCGGGCGAGGCGCGGCACGGCGACCTGGAAGCGCACCGAGACGTCGTCCTCGATGCGCGAGAGGTCGCTCGTCTCCACCGACTCGACGCGGAGCCCCGGGAAGGTGCGCCCGAGCGCCCGCTCGAGCGACGCGCGCCGGCCGCTCTCGGCCTGGTAGCCGCGGCGGAACTCGGGGGCCTGCACACCCGCCACCGTGGTGGTGCCGGTGGCGGTGGCCGACCCGTCGGCGGCGAGCGCCACCTGGATCTCGGTGCGGATGCGATCGTCGCCGGGCGTGGACTCGGGGATGGTGCGGAAGGTGGGAGGCGCGCCCGGGTTCACGACGAGCACGGTCGCGCCGCGGTCCTCGGCCGGAAGCTCGCGCGAGCCGGACCCGGTGGCGGTGCCGTCGAGCCAGAGGTCGAACTCGGGCACGTGGAGGATGGCGTGGTTGAAGACCGCGAGCGAGGCCGGCTCGGGCGGCAGGTTCCCGAGTCGCCGCATGCGGAGCAGGACGAGACGCGAGTCGATCCCGGCCGGCTCGAGGAGCGCCTTCATGAGGCTCGCCTTGTCCTTGCAGTCGCCGAAGCGCCTCGTGAGCACCTGCTCGACGGAGTACGGCTTGTAGCCGTGGATGCCGAACTCGAGCCCCACGTAGCGGATGCTCGTCACCACCTCGTCGTAGACCGCCTTCACGATCTCGCGCCGGATCTCGTTCTCCGGGCGGCCGGCGTTCTCCGGGCGGGCCCGGACCTCGGCGACGATGCGGGCCGACTCGGCGCGGACGGCGGGACCGGGGCGCAGCTGCTCGCGCACGAGCCCCTCGTAGAAGCGGGCCACCTCGTCCCACGAGCCGTAGGTCGAGACGTGGACGTACGCGGCGGTCTCGGACGTGCCCGGCATGCCCGGCTCGGGCAGCGTGCGCGGGAGGTCGGTGGCGGTCCAGCGGTGCTCGCGGATCCCCCCGGGCAGCTCCTTCGTCCCGTGGACCACGCCGGGCAGCCGCGGGTCGCTCGCGTGGATGGTGCGCGACGCGGGGGTGAGGAGCACGTAGTCCATCCGCTCCTTGCGGGCCATGTCGGTGAAGGGTGTCACCTCGCCGAAGTAGTCGGAGAGCAGGTTCTCGCCTGCGACGTCGTCGACCCGCCAGGCGAGCTCGAGGACGTCGCCCGGGGCGAGCGCCGGCAGCACCACCTGCCGCACGCGGGTGTCGTAGTAGAGCCGGTACCAGGGCTCGCTCGTGCTGCGGTCCATCTCCTGGTGCGTGTCCACCGCCTTGCCGTCCGGCTTCCAGACCCGGGCGCGCTCCACCTTGAGATCTTGCCGGCCGGGGACGTAGCCGATGGGGTGGGAGCGGAACCCCTCGGCGCCGCGCTGCGTGTCGACCCGGGCGACGACCTGGTAGTAGGTGGAGGAGAGGCCCGACGGGTAGACGCGGGTCACCTTGGTCTCGGAGAGGATGGCGGCGTCCTCGTCGCCGCGCCGCGGGGGCGGCCTCGCGGCGAGGGCGCCGGCATCGACGAGGTACGGGGTCTCGAACCGCTCCCGCTGCGGCTCGAGCTGGCGGACGAGCTCCTTCAGCTGCGGGCTCTGCGGCTTGAGATCGATGGCCGTCTGGAGGAGGGCGAGCGCGTCCCCGCGCCGCCCCTCGCGGAGCAGCTGCCGGCCGTGCCGCTCGTAGACCTCCGGCTCCTCGGGTGAGAGCCGGATCGCGGCCAGGTAGTCGGCCTCCGCGGCCTCCGACCGGCCGTTCGCGGCGAGGAGGTCGGCGCGGCGCAGGCGCAGGAAGGGGTCGCCCGGGGAGAGCCGCACCGCGTCGCCGAGGAGCTGCAGGGCCGGGTCGATCTCCCCGCGCTCCACGTGTAGCGTGACGAGGGACGAGCGGGCCTGCGCGTCGTCGTACCGGAGCGAGAGCAGCTTCCGGTACCAGCGCATGGCCTCTTCCGACCGGTCGAGCCGGCGGGAGGCGCGGGCGGCAGCCTCGGCCGCGCCGGGCTGGCCGGGGAACTCCTCGGCGAGGCGCAGGACCTCCAGCTGCCCGCGCGACGGGAAGCCGACCTGCTCCCAGGCCTGGGCGAGCGCGGCACGGGCCGCCGGCCAGGTGGGCCACGCCGCCACGATCGGCTCGAGCCGGCGCACCGCCTC
>JBAVCR010000196.1:0-2382 GCA_049586815.1 Anaeromyxobacteraceae bacterium | reverse complement strand
GTCCGCGGCCATCGTGCGGGCGCCCCTCGACGTGCGCATGAACGGGCAGCGGAAGGGGGAGTCGATCGTCCTCCTCGACGGTGACGACGCCTGGCTCGGCGTGGAGGCCCTACACGACATGGGCGTGCAGAGCTTCGAGGGGATTCGCCGGCGACAGGACGGCCGGGACTGGGTCTCGCTCGGCTCGCTCGCCCCCCAGCTCCGCTTCGCGCTCGACGAACGGACGCTCACCCTCGACCTCACCGTGGGGCCGGGCCTCATGGCCTCCGGCACCATCGACGTGGGGAACGCCCGGCCCGCCGGGACGCTCATGGGAGACGCCACGTCCGGCTTCGTCAACTACGCCGGGCAGCTGGATCTGCAGGGCCGGGTCTCCGCCTTCGGCGAGGCGGGCGTGAGTTCCGGCCCGGCGCTCCTCTCGTCGGCCTTCGCGTACGCCGCCGCCGGCGCCCCGGTCCGGGGCGTCTCCGCCTTCACCTACGACTTCCTCCCCCGCCTGGAGACGCTCACCGTGGGGGACGCGGTGGTGTCGGCGGGGCCCATCGGCACGTCCGGCGTGGTGGGGGGCGTGACCTGGGCGCGCAACTTCAAGCTCGACCCGTACCTGGTCGTGGCGCCCCGGCCCTCCTTCACCGCCTTCGCTCCGACGCCCTCCACGGTCGAGGTCTGGGTGAACGGGATGCTCGTCCGCCAGCAGTCGGTGCCGGCCGGGACCCTCGACCTGACGAACCTCCCCGTGCTGAGCGGGGCCGGCGACGTGCGCACCGTGGTGCGCGACGCGTTCGGCCGCGAGCAGGTCTTCGACCTCCGCTCGAACATGGCCCCTTCACTGCTCGCCCCCGGACTCACCGACTTCGCGTACACGCTCGGGTTCGTGCGGGAGCGGGTCGACACCTCGAGCATCGCCTACG
Source organism: Anaeromyxobacteraceae bacterium (assembly GCA_049586815.1). Taxonomy (GTDB): domain Bacteria; phylum Myxococcota; class Myxococcia; order Myxococcales; family Anaeromyxobacteraceae; genus CAIOAK01. The sequence continues at coordinate 1,471 of JBAVCR010000196.1, read as the reverse complement.
GCCGGCCGGTCGCCCTGGGGCGCCACCGCATCGGGATCGACGAGGTGGTGACGGTGGGCGCGCGGGCCGAGGCGTCTCTCGACCGGCTGATGGCCGGCCCCTCGCTCACCCTCGGCACCGTCGTCGGGCAGGTCGACCTGGAGGCGGTCGGCAGCGTCGCCGGGGGCACCACCGGCGCGGCTGGCTCGCTCGGCTGGAGCTGGTCGGGCCGGCGCTGGGCCGGAGGCCTCCGCCTCCGCGGGACGACGCCGGGGTTCGCCACTGCGGTGCTCGACCCGTGGAGGGATCGGGCGGTCGCCGACCTGGGTGGAAATTTCTCGGTGACGCCCATCGATCGCCTGAACCTCGGCCTCGACGTCGCGGCCACGCGGTGGCGCGACGCCGGCGACTCGGCCCAGGCGTCGCTCAGGGCCAGCGTCGCCATCGGGCTCGGCCTCACCGCCATCGCGTCCGTGACCCAGACGGTGGGCGGCCCCGTACCGGGTCCGAGCGGGCTCCTCACGCTCACCTGGACCATCGGCGACCACGCCACCGCGCAGGCCTCGGCGGGGGCGGGGGCCCAGGGTGTGAACGGGATGGCGAGCGTCGCGCGGCCGCTTCCCCTCGGGCCTGGATACGGCTACCGCGTCGAGGGTGCCGTGGCGGCCGACTCGGCCCGCGCCGCTGGCGCCGTCCAGTACCAGACCGGCTTCGGGCGTTACGAGGCCGAGGTGGACCAGCTGGGCTCGTCCACCCAGGGCGCGGTCCGGGCCGCGGGCGGGATCGTCGTCGCCGGCGACCGCGTCTTTGCCACGCGCCCCGTGGAGGAGGCCTACGCGCTCGTCCGCGTCGGTGTCCCGGGGGTGACCACCTACCTCGAGAACCAGCCGGTCGGCGTCACCGACGGCGAGGGCGACCTGCTCGTGCCGTCGCTGCTGGCGCGGTACTCCAACCGGCTCTCCATTCGCGTCGCCGACATCCCGATGGACTTCGAGGTCGGGAAGGTGGAGCGACTCGCAGCACCCTTCCGGAAGGGCGGCGTGGTCGTTCGCTTCGACGTGACGCCGATCCGGGCCGCGGTGGGGCGGCTCCAGCTCCGGGACGGCGCCGCCGCCCCGCCCGGAGGCGGTGAGCTCGTGGTGGTCCAGGACGGGGTTCCGCTCCGCGCCCCCACGTCGAGCGACGGCCGCTTCTTCCTGGAGGGGGTGAAGCCGGGGACGCACGCCGCCGAGGTGACCTGGCGTGGCGGCACCTGCCGCGCGAACCTCAGCATCCTCGAGAAGGCGGGTGTACAGGACCTCGGGGACGTGACCTGCGAGGCCGGTCCGTCGCGCGTGGCCGCACGCTAGTCGGCCCGGGACGTTCCAGGCGCCCTGCTCAGCGCTCGACGATGGCGGTGGGCGCGCCGTCGGGCAGGACCGTGACCGTCACCGGCGCGCGGGATCCTGAGGGGGCGCGAAGGGCGGCGGCCGCCGAGGCGCAGCCGGCGGAC
>JBAVCR010000195.1:0-3291 GCA_049586815.1 Anaeromyxobacteraceae bacterium | reverse complement strand
CAGCGGCTCAACCTGCGCCGCGGCGCGCTCGCCAGCACCCGCTCCACCCAGGACGTCCGGGAGCGCCTGCAGCGGATCGCCGTCTACGCCGGGCTCGTCCTCCTGCTCGCGCTCGTCTCCACCATCGTGAAGGTGGTGGCGCTCGACCGGCAGGAGAAGCTGCTCGACCGCTCCATGTGCGAGGTGACCCAGCGGGTGGTCGGGAAGTGCTTCGACGACTTCGCCATGGCCGAGTCGGTCCTGCGAGGGCGCGGGACGGTGGGCGCCTCCATCCCGCGCGTCTCGGCGGCGGGGGTGCTGGCCGAGCTGGCGGCGCGGGTCCCGCAGGTCCAGCTTCGCCTCGATCGCATCGAGATCAGCCGCGAGAAGCTCCACCTGCAGGGCACCACCGATGCAGCCGAGAACGTCGACCGCATCGTCTCGGCGCTGCGCAGCTCGAGGTGCTTCGCCGACGCGCGCTCCGGCGGCGCCCGCAAGCGCGGCAACGAGGCCAGGTTCGAGTTCACGGTGGACGCCGACATCACCTGCGAGGCCCCGGCCTCGCCCGGGGAGAAGGGCTGATCATGGAAAGGCTCCGCAAGCTCCAGGCCTCGCTGGAGGCCTTCCTCGGCCGCCTCTCCCCGCGCGAGCGGGTGATGGTGTCGTCGGCGGCCGCCGCGGTGGTGCTCTTCGTCTTCTTCCTGGTGGTCACCGGCGTCTCCCGCTCGGTCGGGGCCCGCGAGAAGCGCATCGAGACGAAGACCGAGATGCTCTCCCAGATCGGGAAGCTGACGCGCGGCTACCGTCAGGCCCAGGCCGAGCGCCAGTCGCTCGAGACCCGCCTGAAGGGGCCCCCGATCCAGCTCATGAGCTTCGTCTCCCAGACCGGCGCCCAGTCCGGCGTCGAGGTGAACGACCTCCGGCCCGGCACCCCGAGCACCGCCGACGGCCTCACCGAGGAGAGCGTCGAGGTCAACCTGGCCCGCATCGACATGGCCCGGCTGGCCCGCCTCGTCGACGCCCTCGAGCGCGGCCCGGGCGTCGTCAAGGTCCGCAAGATCCGCGTCTCCACCCGCAACGACGACCCCACCCTCGTCGACGTCACGCTCCAGGTCTCGACCTGGCAGATGAAGAGCTAGGAGGATCGCCGTGAAGATCGACCCGACCCAGTGGAAGCTCTCCGGCTGGCGGAGGACCGCGGCCTACACGGCCTTCTTCGTGGTCGCCTTCGTGATCGCGCTCCGGCTCACCTTCCCGGTCGAGGCGGTGAAGGAGCGCATCATCCTCGACGCCGCGGCCCAGGGGCTCCAGATCAAGATGAACGACATCTCCCCCTCGGGCCTGGTGGGCATCCGGGCCCGCGAGGTGACGGTCCTCACCGCCGACGGCACCCGCGTCCCGCTCGACGAGGTGCAGGTCGGGCTCAAGCTCCTCCCCATGCTCCTCGGCCGCCGCGCCGTCTCCTTCGACGCCCGGCTCTACGACGGGCGGATCACCGGCTCCTCCGAGAGCACGAGGACCACCGACCGCTACCAGGCCACCCTCGCGGGCATCGACCTCTCCCGGGCGAGCGCGCTCCGCGCGGCCACCGGCCTCGACCTGGCCGGGATCCTCTCCGGCAGCTTCGACCTGACCCTCGACCCGAAGGAGCCGCAGAAGAGCACCGGCAACGTCGACCTGCAGGTGAAGGACGCCGCGATCCGGGGCGGGAAGATGGCGGTGCCCGGCATGGAGGGCGGCCTCACCGTCCCCCCGATCCGGCTCGGGGCCATCGCGGCGCGCGGCACCGTGAAGAACGGCCGGGCCGACTTCGGCACCCTCGAGGCCAAGGGGGACGACGTCGACTTCACCGCCGACCAGGTCTTCGTGCAGCTGCAGCCCCGCCTCGAGCACTCCCCGCTGAACGGCCGGGCCAGGGTCCGCCCCACGGAGGCCTTCTGGCGCAAGGAGCAGGTGGCTCCCCTGAAGCCCGTGATCGAGATGGGGCTCGCGAGCGCCCGGGGCAGGGACGGTGGGTTCGGGTTCCAGATCTACGGCACCCTGGCGAAGCCCCAGGCCCGCCCCATGGCGTTCTGACGATACATGTAGGGCCACGCAAGGTCTTGCATTGAACGGCCTCCGGCCGCGTGCTATCCGGGTTGGATGCGGATCCGTCGTCTGGAGATGGTGGGCTTCAAGTCGTTCATGGACCGGACGGTCGTCGCCTTCGACGAAGGCGTGACCGGCGTAGTCGGGCCAAACGGCTGCGGAAAGTCCAACGTCGCCGACGCCATCCGCTGGGTCCTCGGCGAGCAGTCCGCCCTCCGCCTCCGCGGCCGCTCCATGGAGGACGTGATCTTCAACGGCTCGGAGTCGAAGCCCCCCCTCTCCTTCGCCGAGGTCACCCTCACCTTCGAGAACGACCGCCCCGCCGAGCTCCCCCCGGCCTTCCGCGGCCTCTCCGAGATCACCGTCGGCCGCCGGCTCTACCGGACCGGCGAGTCGGACTACCTCGTCAACCGGGCCCCGGCCCGGCTCCTCGACGTGAACGACATCTTCTTCGGCTCGGGCGTGGGCCGGACCGCCTACTCCATCATCGAGCAGGGGCGCATCGGCCAGATCGTCTCGGCCCGCGCCGAGGACCGCCGCGGCGTGATCGAGGAGGCCGCCGGCATCACCAAGTACAAGAAGCGCCGCGAGGCGGCCGAGCGGAAGATGGAGGCCACCCGCCACAACCTGGAGCGGGTCACCGACATCGTCGCCGAGCTGGGCAAGCAGCTCGACTCGCTCAACCGGCAGGCCCGCAAGGCCGAGAAGTACCGGGCCGTGAAGGCCCAGATCCGCGAGCTCGAGCTGCACGTGGGCGCCGCCCGCTGGCTCGAGCTCACCGTGGGTCGGCGCGAGGCCGAGGAGCGCCACGCCGCTGCCCGGGGCGACGAGGCCGAGATCGCGGCCCGCCTCTCCCAGATCGACCAGGCGCTCGAGGCCGACCGGGCGCTCCTCGCCGAGCGCGAGCTCACCCTCCAGCAGCTCTCCGACCGGGAGCACGAGCTCGAGAGCCAGGGGCGGGTCTCGGCCGTCTCCACCGAGGCCGCCGAGCGCGAGCTCGACCAGATCGCCGAGCGCTCCCGCGGCCAGGCCTCCGAGGTCGAGGCCCTGAAGGTCCAGACCGACGCCCTCGCCGCCGAGCGGGACGCGCTGCTCCGGCAGCGCGACGAGCTCGCGAGCCTCTCCGGCTCGGACGAGGCCCACCTCGCCGGGCTCGAGGGGGCGCTGCGCGCCGCCGCGCTCGAGCAGGGATCGGTGGCCGCCGAGGGCGAGTCGGCCCGCGAC
>JBAVCR010000194.1:0-17162 GCA_049586815.1 Anaeromyxobacteraceae bacterium | reverse complement strand
GACACGACGAGGGAGGATCCCAGCACCAGGAAGTAAGCGAACGTTTTCATCGTGGTCCCGTTTCTCGGCTTTCGTGCCGGGGCGACGCCGGGCGGAAGTGGCCGGGCGGCCAAGGATAGGGGACCGCGCATGCCCCGCCCCTGCGACACATGGTCGCACCCCCGCCCGGGCACGGTCGGGTACGGTCGGTTCGATGCATGGTGAGCGATTCGCGAACGCATGACGACCCGCCGCCAGAGATTCGCCGCCTTGCTCCTCGCGCTGGTTCCGCTCGTCGCGCTCGCCGACGACGACCCGAAGTTCCAGGTGACCCTCCCCGAGGTCGTCATCGAGAACCCGAAGGGGGTCTCGACCGACGCGACGCTGGGCTCGACCGGGCCGGACAAGGAGGACATCGCGGCCCGCCAGGCCACCACCGGCGACGCCACCGACCTGCTCCGGGGCGTGCCCGGCGTGACGCTGAACGGCGCGGGCGGCATCTCCAGCCTCCCGGCCATCCACGGGCTCTCCGACGACCGTCTCCGCGTGCAGATCGACGGGGCGGACCTCGTGGCGGCCTGCCCCAACCACATGAACTCCCCGCTCTCCTACGCCGACCCGAGCCGGATCGAGAGCGTGACCGTCTTCTCCGGGATCACGCCGGTCAGCGTGGGCGGCGACAGCATCGGGGGGTCGATCCAGGTGAAGTCGGCCCCGCCCCGCTTCGCGACGCCGACCGATCCCTTCCTCGCGAGCGGGCAGATCGGCTCGTTCTACCGCACGAACGGCAACGCCCTCGGCTACAACCTGCGGGCCACCGCCGCGCTGGAATGGCTGAACGTGACCTTCGCGCAGTCCGACTCCCGGGCGGAGAACTTCAAGGCCGGAGGCGACTTCAAGCCCGCCACGCCCGGCACGGAGGGCGGCGAGCCGATCCCGGGCGACGTGGTGGGCTCGTCGGCGTACCAGGGCACGGTCCGGCGTTCCCTCGCCGTCGCGCTGCGGGTCCCCGGGCACCTCGTCCAGCTCGAGGCGGGCCAGCAGAAGGTCGGGTTCGAGGGGTTCCCGAACCAGCGCATGGACATGACCTACAACCAGAACTGGCAGTTCACGGCGCGCTACACGGCGGCGTTCGGGTGGGGCGACCTCGAGGCGCGCCTCTCCTACCAGGACACCCAGCACGAGATGAACATGGGCCCCGACCGCTTCTTCTACGGCACGGGCATGCCGATGAACTCGGAGGCGAGGACCTGGAGCGCGCTCGCGAAGGCGAACGTGATCCTCTCCGACGCGCACCTGCTCCGGGTGGGGGTCGAGTACCAGGGGCACACGCTCTACGACTTCTGGCCGCCGGTGGGCGGGACCATGGGCCCGAACACCTTCTGGAACGTCGACTTCGGGCAGCGGCTCCGCTTCGACGCCTACGCCGAATGGGAGGCGCGCTGGTCCTCCACCTGGCTCACCCAGGTGGGCGTGCGCAGCAACACGGTCTTCACCGACGCCGGGCCGGTCCAGGGGTACGACGACGCCCTGCCGGTCTGGGGGCTCGACGCGGCCGCTTTCAATGCGGCGTCCCGCCGGCAGCTCGACGCGAACTGGGACCTGTCGGCGCTGGCCCGCTGGACGCCCGACGCGAGCCAGACCTACGAGGGGGGCTACGCGCGGAAGTCGCGCTCCCCGAACCTGTACCAGCGCTACCCGTGGTCGACGAACGCCATGGCCGCGCTCATGAACAACCTGCTCGGCGACGGCAACGGGTACGTCGGGCTCGTCACGCTCGGGCCCGAGGTGGCGCACACGGCGAGCCTGACCGGCGACTGGCACGACGCGGCCCGCGAGCGGTGGGGGGTGAAGGCGACCGCCTACTTCACCCGGGTCGACGGCTACGTCGACGCGCGGCGCTGCGACTTCGGCCAGTGCAGCCCCGAGAACGTGACCGCCACGGACGCCTTCGTGCTCCTCCAGTACGCGAACCGGTCGGCCCGGCTCTACGGTGCGGACCTCTCCGCCCGGGTGGTGGTGGGTGACGCGGCTTCCTGGGGCACCCTCACCCCTGCGGTGGCGCTCGGCTACGTGCGCGGGGACGACCTCACCACCGGCGACGGCCTCTACGGCATCATGCCGTTCAACCTGGGGCTGACCGTCGCGTACCAGCTGGAGAACTGGATCACGACGGCGGAGCTCGTGGCGGTGGCCGCGAAGACCCACCTCTCCCAGGTGCGGAACGAGATCCCCACCGCCGCCTACGCCCTCCTGAACCTGCGCAGCAGCTACGAATGGCGGTTCATCCGCGTCGACGTCGGCCTCGACAACGTGATCGGCACCCTGTACGCGAACCCGCTGGGAGGGGCCTACGTCGGCCAGGGGCCCTCCATGAGCACGACCGGCATCCCCTGGGGCGTCGCCATCCCCGGCCCGGGACGCTCGCTCAACCTGGCCGTGAACCTCCATTTCTGATCCACCGCCCGGAAACCGCCATGCCTGCCTCGAACGGCCGCCCCACCCACCTCGCACTGCTCGCCCTCGCGGCCGCGGCGCTCGGAGGCTGCAACGAGGGTCCGCGCATCGAGGCCCGCCCGCAGTCCATCACCTTCGCGCCCGCCCCCACGCCCGCCGTCAACCAGGCCACCGCGACGGTCTCGGCCACGGCGAGCTCGGGCCTGCCCGTGACGTACTCCAGCAGGACCGGGCTCCTCTGCACGGTCGACGCGACGACCGGGCTCGTCACCGCCTCCGGGTCCGGCACCTGCACCATCGCGGCGAGCCAGCCCGGGAACGCGCAGTACGCCGCCGCGACCCATGTCACCCAGGACGTGACCTTCACCTTCCGCGGCGTGATCACCTTCGGCCCCGCGCCCTTCATGCGCACCTTCGACCTCGCCACCGTCTCCGCGACCGAGAGCTCCGGGGTGCCCGTCGCCTACGCAGGGACGACGCCGGCCACCTGCGGCGTCGATCCCGTCACGGGGCTCGTCGCCGCCCTCGCCCCCGGGGACTGCACGGTCGTGGCCCGCTCCGGCGACGCGGAGGCGAGCCAGACCTTCCCGATCTCCGCGCCCACGGCCATCGCGCTCCCGGGACCGCCGTCGGGCGCCACCGCGACCTCCGGAAGCGCTCCCGGGACCGTGGAGGTCCGGGTCGGCGCGGTCGACGCCGGGGGGAGCCCCATCACCGCCTACGCCGTGTCGTCGGATCCCCCCGGCGCGTCGGGGTCCGGCGATTCCCTCCCCGTCGTGGTCGCCTGCCCGGGGTCGTGCAGGGGCCTCCGGTTCTCGTTGGTCGCGACGAACGTCGCCGGCTCGAGCGCCGCGTCCGGGCTGGCCGACGTGATCACCCGCTACGACGTGGTCGCCACCTTCCGCGAGCCCGACACCCAGCCGAACGACTCGATCTTCATCGGGTCGTACACCTACGATTCCAGCAACGGCCTCGTGTCCGGGCTGGCGGGGGAGCTCTCCGAGTCGATGACGGGCGGCCCCGTGCCCTTCCCCGACGACACCATGACCTGGATTCCCCTTTCGCATCAGCTGTCCGCCCTGCCCGTCGTGCTCGGCGGCGCGGAGGGGTGGCTCGTCACCACCTTCCGGTGGGGCGACACCGGCACCCTGTCCGCGGACCCTCGATTCGGGGGGACCGACGGATGGGCGCCCGGCTCGGGATCGGGCCTCTACTTCGGATTCCCGGGCACGAACCCGCAGAACGCCTACGCCCGGATCTTCGTGAACGCGGCGGACCCCACCGCCACCCCGACGCAGGCCCAGATCGACAGGATGGCCTACGCGGACTGCGCCCCGGGCGGGATGATGGGTGCGACGTGCATGACCGGCACGACGGTGGCGGGATACGGGACCGTCGGGAGCATGGGCGGGTATCCGGCCTCCCAGGTGACGAGACGTCGCTAGCCCCCCGGCGACCCTCCATCGGCAGCACCTTCCTTGGGGCTGCGCCGCGCCGCGTCGATGACTAAGACCGGCAGATATGAAGACGAAGACCAAGCTCTGGGCCGGGGTGATCCTCGGCCTCCTGGCGGTGGCGGCCGTGCTCGTGGGCGTGAAGGGAGCCCAGATCGGCTCGATGATCAACGCCGGGAAGTCGTTCGTCCCGCCACCCGAGGCGGTGACGACCGCCAAGGTCGAGGCGGCGAAGTGGCAACCCGTCCAGGACGCCAGCGGCACGCTCGTCGCCTTCCGCGGCGTGACCGTGGGCTCGGAGCTCCCCGGCGCCATCCGCGAGGTCTCCTTCGACTCCGGGACGTTCGTCCGGAAGGGCCAGGTCCTCGTCCGGCTCGACACGTCGACCGAGGAGGCCCAGCTCGCCTCGGCGAGGGCCGACGAGAACCTGGCGCGCCTGAACTTCGAGCGCGCCGTGGAGGTCCGCAAGGGCCTCGCCAACACGCCGGCCGACCTCGACGCCGCGGAGGCCCGCTACAAGCAGGCCCAGGCGGCCGTCGCCACCCTCAAGGCCACCATCGAGAAGAAGTCGATCCACGCTCCCTTCGACGGCCGGATCGCCATCCGGCAGGTGGAGGTGGGCCAGGTGCTCGCGGCCGGCGCGCCGGTGGCCTCCCTCCAGTCGGTCACGCCGATCTACGTGGAGTTCTCCCTGCCCCAGCAGGCGCTCGCCCGCGTCAAGGTGGGCCAGCCGGTGCACGTGCACACCGACACCTTCCCGGGCGTCACCTGGAACGGGAAGGTGAGCACCATCAACACCGAGGTGGACGTCGCCACCCGCAACGTGAAGATGCGCGCCACCGTGCCCAACGAGGACGGCCGGCTGCGCCCCGGGATGTTCGCGAACGTGGAGGTCCTCTCCCCGGAGCAGGTCCCGGTGCTGCTCATCCCCGCCACCGCCGTCATCTTCGCCCCGTACGGCGACTCGGTCTTCGTCCTCGACGAGAAGAAGGGGCCGGACGGCAAGGAGCAGCTCGTCGCCCAGCAGCGCTTCGTGCGGCTCGGCGAGCGGCGCGGCGACCTCGTCGCCGTGGCGAACGGGCTCAAGGCCGGGGAGACGGTGGTCTCGAGCGGGGCCTTCAAGCTCCGGAGCGGCGCCACGGTGACGGTGCGGAACGACCTCGCCCCCGACGTCCGCGCCGACCCCAAGCCGTCCGACAACTAGGGACGACCGGGGCCCACCATGAAGTTCACCGACCTCTTCATCCGCCGTCCCGTCATCGCGATCGTCGTCAACCTGATCATCGTGATCGCCGGCGTCCAGGCCATCCGCAGCCTGAACGTCCGCCAGTACCCCCGCAGCGAGAACGCCGCGGTGACCATCACCACCGTCTACGTGGGCGCCAACGCCGCCCTCGTCCGCGGCTTCATCACCACCCCGCTCGAGCGGGCCATCGCCGCCGCCGACGGCATCGACTACATCGAGTCGGAGAGCAAGCAGAACGTCTCCACCATCCGCGCCCGGCTCCGCCTCAACTACGACGCCAACCGGGCCCTCTCCGAGATCGCCTCCAAGGTGAACCAGGTGCGCGGCGATCTCCCGCCGTCCGCCGAGATCCCCATCATCAACATCGAGTCGGCCGACAGCCAGTTCGCCTCCGCCTACCTCTCCTTCTCGTCCCAGTTCCTGAAGCAGAACGAGATCACCGACTACCTGGTCCGCGTCGTGCAGCCGCGCCTCTCCGCCGTGGAGGGGGTGCAGCGCGCCGACATCCTGGGCGCGCGCACCTTCGCCATGCGCATCTGGCTCAAGCCCGACCGGATGGCGGCGCTCAACGTGAGCCCGGCCCAGGTGCGCCAGGCCCTCGCCGCCAACAACTACCTGGCGGCCGTCGGCCAGACCAAGGGCTCGCTCGTCCAGGTGAACCTGACCGCCAACACCGACCTGCGATCGGTGAAGGAGTTCCAGCAGCTCGTCATCCGGGAGAAGGACGGCTCGGTGGTCCGGCTCGGGGACGTGGGCGACGTGGTGCTCGGCGCCGAGGACTACGACGTGATGGTGAACTTCTCCGGCGACACGGCGGTGTTCGTGGGCATCTGGGCGCTTCCCAACGCCAACTCGCTCGACGTCATCCGGCGGGTCCGGGCCGAGATGAAGGAGATCCAGCGGGAGCTGCCCGAGCAGATCAAGGCCACCATCGCCTACGACGGCACGGCCTACATCCAGAACGCCATCGACGAGGTGGTCCAGACGCTGCTCGAGACCATCCTCATCGTGGTGGTGGTCATCTTCCTCTTCCTGGGCTCGTTCCGGTCGGTGCTCGTACCGGTGGTGGCCATCCCGGTCTCGCTCGTGGGCGCCGTGTTCCTCATGCAGCTGTTCGGGTTCACCATCAACCTGCTCACCCTGCTCGCCATCGTGCTCTCGGTGGGCCTCGTGGTGGACGACGCCATCGTCGTCGTGGAGAACGTGGAGCGGCACGTCCGGGAGGGGCTCAAGCCCATCGACGCCGCGCTGGTCGGGGCCCGGGAGCTCGTCGGGCCCATCATCTCCATGACCATCACGCTGGCCGCGGTCTACGCGCCCATCGCCTTCCAGGGCGGGCTCACCGGCTCCCTCTTCCGGGAGTTCGCGCTGACGCTCGCCGGCGCCGTCACCATCTCCGGCGTGGTGGCGCTCACCCTCTCGCCCATGATGTCGGCGCGCCTCATCAAGGGGGACCACGAGGACAAGGGGCTCTCCGGGCTCGTCAACCGCACCTTCGAGCGGGTGAAGAACACCTACGCGCGCCACCTCGAGGCCTCCTTCCAGGCCCGGGGCGTCATCTACACCGCCTGGGCGGTGATCTCGCTCCTCGCCCTCGCCATGTTCTTCCAGTCGCCGCGAGAGCTCGCCCCGGTCGAGGACCAGGGGGTCATCTTCGGCGTCGTGAACACGCCGGCCAACTCCACCCTCGACCAGGTGGCCCAGTCCACCCGGGCGGTCAACAAGGAGCTGCTCGCCATCCCGGAGACGAAGTTCACCTTCCAGATCACCTTCCCGACCGGCGGGTTCTGGGGCGACGGGCTGAAGCCCTGGAAGGAGCGGAAGCGGAGCGCCGCGCAGATCCTCCCCGAGGTGCAGCAGCGGGTCTCGGCCATCCCCGGGATCCAGACCTTCCCCATCCTCCCCCCGGCGCTCCCCGGCGGCGGCAACTTCCCGGTGGAGTTCGTCATCGCCTCCACCGCGGACACCTCCGAGATCCTGGCCTTCGCCCGGCAGCTCCAGGAGAAGGCGGCCCAGAGCGGGATGTTCGCCTTCCCTCCCCTCATCGACGTGAAGGTCGACCAGCCCGAGGCGGAGATCGTCATCGACCGCGAGAAGGTGGCGCAGCTCGGCCTCAACCTCCAGACCGTGGGGCAGGACCTCTCGGCGGCGGTGGGCGGGAACTTCGTGAACCGCTTCAGCGTCGACGGGCGCAGCTACAAGGTCATCCCGCAGGTGGCCCGCGCCGACCGGCTCAACCCCGAGCAGCTGAAGGACATCTACGTCACCGGGCCGAACGGCCAGCTGGTCGCGCTCTCCTCCATCGCCACCATCAAGGACTCGGTGGCGCCGCGCTCCCTGAACCGCTTCCAGCAGCTCAACGCGGTGAAGATCTCCGGGGTGGCCATCCGTCCCCTCGACGACTCGCTGCGCTTCCTGGAGGACGAGGCGACGAAGATCCTGCCCAAGGGCTACGTCATCGACTACACCGGCGAGTCGCGCCAGCTCCGCGTCGAGGGCAACAAGTTCGGGCCGGCCTTCCTGCTCTCCATCCTGCTCATCTTCCTCATCCTGGCCGCCCAGTTCAACAGCTTCCGGGACCCCTTCGTCATCCTCATGGGCTCGGTGCCGCTCGCCATGTTCGGATCGCTGGCCCTCACCTTCCTCAAGATGCCGAACCCCAACATGCGCTTCTGGACCGACGGGTGGACGACCACGCTCAACGTCTACTCGCAGGTGGGGCTCGTCACCCTGGTCGGCCTGGTCGCCAAGAACGGCATCCTCATCGTCCAGTTCGCGAACGAGCTGCAGCGGGAGGGCCAGTCCAAGGTGGAGGCGGTGAAGAACGCCGCGGTGGTGCGCCTGCGCCCCATCCTCATGACGAGCGCCGCCACCATCTTCGGCCACCTGCCGCTCACCTTCGTCTCCGGTCCCGGTGCGGCGGCGCGCAACAGCATCGGCCTCGTCCTCGTGGCCGGCATGGCCATCGGCACCGCCTTCACCATCTTCTTCGTCCCGTCCATCTACCTGCTCATCGCCCGCGACCACGGCAAGAAGGCGAGAGCCGAGGCGGCCGCCCGTCCGGAGGCGGAACCGGCCCGCTAGGACGCTTCAACGCGGGCGGGTCCTGGGCTAGGATGCGCCTCCGCTTTTCCCTGGGAGGGAAGGACCACATGGCCATCATCGAGAAGAGGTTCAACCGGGACATCGTCGCGCTCGACGTGAGCGCCACCGTCGCCGACGCCGCCCGCGTCATGGCCGACCGCCGCATCGGGTCGGTGGGCGTGCGCAAGGACGGCAAGGTGGTGGGGCTCGTCACCGAGCGCGACCTGGTCTTCCGCGGGCTGGCCGTCGGCGACACGACGAAGATCACGCTGGGCGAGATCGCCCGCACCGACCTCCCCTTCGTGAAGCCCGACACCGAGGACCGCGAGGTCGCCGAGGTGATGCGCCGCAACTACACGCGCCACGTGCTCGTGAAGGACGGCTCCACCGTCGTCGGCGTGGTCTCGATGCTCGACGTCCTGCAGCTGATGCTCGACGAGAAGGAATGGCTGATGGGTCAGCTCAACCAGTACATCAAGGGCGGTCGCGGCCTATCCTGGTAGCGACCCGAGCGCCTGCTCCAGGTCGGCGACGAGGTCCTCCGGGGCCTCGATGCCGATCGACAGCCGGATCACGCCGTCGGTGATCCCGGCGCGCAGGCGCGCCTCCGGCGTCATGGAGGCGTGGGTCATCGACGCCGGGTGGGCCACCAGGCTCTCCACCCCGCCCAGGCTCTCCGCCAGCGTGAACCAGCGGAGCGTCCGGAGCACGTGGTCGACGCGCTCCCGCCGCCCGTCGGCGAGCTCGAAGCTCACCATCCCGCCGAAGCCGTCCTGCTGGACCCGCGCGAGCGCGTGTTGCGGGTGGGTGGGCAGGCCGGGATGGTGGACCCGGGCCACCGCGGGGTGACCGGCGAGCCAGCGCGCCACCACCTGCGCCCCGGCCTCGTGGGCCTTCATGCGGAGCAGCAGCGTCTTCAGGCCGCGCAGGACGAGGAAGGCGTCGTGCGGGCTCTGCGAGGTCCCGAGCAGGTTGTTCATGCTCTGGATGCGCTGCAGGAGCGCCGGCTGGCCCGGCGCCGAGACCACCGCGCCGCCCACCACGTCGCTGTGGCCGTTCAGGTACTTGGTCGTGGAGTGGACGACGAGGTCGGCGCCGAACCGGAAGGGGCGCTGCTGCACCGGCGAGAGGAAGGTGTTGTCCACCACGGTGAGGGCGCCGCGCACCTTCGCGAGCGCCGCCACGGCGCGGATGTCGGTGAGCCGGAGGAGCGGGTTCGACGGGGTCTCGATCCAGACCATCCGCGTGTCCTCGCGGAAGGCCGCCTCCACGGCGGCCAGGTCGGCGAGGTCGAGGTAGGTCACCTGCAGCCCGTAGGCGGCCCTGGCGTGCTCGAGGGCCCGGAAGGTCCCGCCGTAACAGTCGACGGTGCAGAGCAGGTGGCTCCCCGCCGGGAGCAGGTTCAAGGCCACGATGACCGCGCTCATCCCCGTGCTCGTGCAGGTGGCTCCCATCCCGCCCTCCAGGACGGCGATGGCCTCCTCGAGGGCGGCGCGGGTCGGGTTGCCGCTCCGCGTGTAGTCGTACCCCGCGTTCACGCAGACGTCGCGGAAGGCGAAGGTGGAGCTCTGGTAGATGGGGGGCATGACCGCCCCGTAGGCCGGGTCGGGCTGCACGCCCGCGTGCACGCACTTCGTGGCGAGCCCGGCCCCGGGAACGAGCGGCGCCCGCCGCGCCCAGCCCACGCTGCCGGGGGTCCCGGCGGGGACGATGGTGAAGTGGTAGGCGGGGTTCCCGGGGACGTTGGAATCCAGGTGGACTTCGTCGGTCATGCCGGGGTCGTACCCGGACCGGGCACCGCGCGCAATCGAGACCGTCCGCCGGACGGGGGTCGGCTCAGCTCCCCGCCTTGTGCGGCGTGCTCTCCAGCCACCCGCTCGGCGTGATGACCGTGTAGTTGAGCTTGCGCTGCAGCTCCCGGATGGTGCGGCTTCCGGCGTAGGTGAGACCGGAGCGGAGGCCGCCCACGATGTCGGCGATGATGGCCTCCTCGTCGTCGCGATACGGGACCGTGACCGAGACCCCCTCGGCGGTCTTCCACTCCGCGATGCCGCCCAGGTGGTCGTCGGCGACCTCGCGGCTCGCCATCCCGCGGTAGGCCTTCACCCAGCCCTTGCCCTTGCGGAGCCTCTTGCCGGGCGTGGGCCGGGTGCCGGCCAGCATGCCGCCCACCATGACGAAGTCGGCCCCGAAGGCGAGCGCCTTCACGACGTCCCCGGGGTGCCGGATGCCGCCGTCGGCGACGATGGAGCGGTCGCAGCGTGCGCAGTCCTGGATGGCGGTGAGCTGCGGGACGCCGTGGCCGGTCTTGAGGCGCGTGGTGCAGACGCTTCCCGGGCCGATGCCCACCTTGACGATGTCGGCGCCCACGGACGCGAGGTAGTCGGCCCCGGCGTAGGTGGCCACGTTGCCCGCCATGAGGCAGGCGTTCGGGAGCAGCTCGCGCAGCTTCTTCAGCGTCTTGCCGACGTAGCGGGCGTGACCGTGGGCCACGTCGACCACGAAATGGGTCGCCCCGGCGTCGCGGAGCGCCTCGGCCCGGTCGAGCTCCTCGTCGGCGCAGCCGACCGAGACGAAGACCGGGTACCGGCACCGCTTCCACTCGGCCACGTTCCGGTCGATGGACATCATGCGGTGGAGGACGCCGATGCCGCCCTTCGTGCCGATGAAGTTCGCCATGGCCGACTCGGTGATGGTGTCCATGTTGGCGGTCATCAGCGGGAGCTGCAGCGTGAGCTTGCCGGAGCGGTCGGTGACCGTGAGCTCCACGTGCTGGCGCGACTCGTAGTGATTGTAGGCCGGGACGAGCAGGACGTCGTCGAAGGTGAAGGCTTCTCGCATGGACACTCCTCGGCCGCGGAGGAAGGCCCCCCGGGACGGGGGCAGTGTAGACGAATTGGCGGGGCGCCCCCTAGGCCGCCGGGGTGGTCCCGGCCTCGCGTGCCCGATCGCGGACGAGGTCCTCGACCCGCGTCATCGCGAACCCGCCCTCGCGCTCGAGCGTGGCGATGCGCGCCACGTCGGACGCGGCCACGACGTTCCTGCACTTCATCCGTGGCCCCACGGGACTTGCCGTCCCATCGAACTCGTGGACGTGCCGTTCGCGCCCCGGAACGCCGACCTGGCGTCCGGGCGGCTCATCGAGCGAGGGCGACCCTCGAAAAGAAAAACCCCGCCTCCGGGACGACGGAGACGGGGCACTTGGTGACCCCTACGGGACTTGAAGGCGGCGTTTTTGCTGGCGTTTCCGGCATCTACGCGCTTCCAGGCGACCCCGCACCCAGCGTGACATGGCCGCTCGACGGGCCGGACGCGTCGGACCCGTCCGGACTGCCCGGCCCCCTCCCCTCGTTCCTCGAAGCGTGCGTCAGGCTCGCGGGCGAGGCCGCGGCCCGGGGCGACCTCGCCGGCGCGCGTGAGCTCATGGAGAAGGCCGAGCGGAACGCAGCACTTCGGTCGGCGCCGCGGCGGGCTACGCGTGGGTGACCGAGCGGATGGCGCGCAGGCGTGGCCCGATCCTCGTGACGGCGACCTTGAGATCGTGGTCGGACTGGAGATTCAGCCAGTACTGCGGAGACTGCTCGAACGCCCGTCCGAACAGGAGGGCTAGTTCCGCCGTCACCGGCCGCGTTCCCTTTACGACGTGGGAGATCCGCATCGGGGATACGCCGATGGCACGCGCGAACGCTGCCTGGGAGAGACCCAGCTCCCCGAGGGTCTCGGAGAGAAGCTCTCCTGGGTGGATGATCGTGAGGTTCTTCTTGGTCATGGCTCCGTTCCCTCAGCTCACGCCCTTTTGCCGTCTCTTCCAACCTGGTTGTTGGAGGACCACGTTGCAAGTAGATTCACGGCGACTCCCCTGCCATCCCGTGAGCGACCAGCCCCCGATCAAGCCCGAGTACCAGCTCCTCGCCGACCTCACGGCTCTCCAGCTCACCGTCGTCGAGTCGAAGCGTTCCGAGTTCCACGACACCGTTCACATGAAGATGGTGCTCCGCGACGACCCGGACATCCTGGCGAGCTGCGCCTTCGGCCTCATCTACGCGCTCGGCGTCCTCTCCTTCGCAGATGCCCGCCCGCGCGGCGTGTCCGGAATGGACTTCGAAGAGGACGATCAGTGGTACGTCGGCGACATGTTCAGCCACCTCCTCTTCGAGGACGGCCGGCTCCATTTCTACGCGGACTACGTCCGTGGCCGGATGATGAAGACCACGATCGACATCGACGGCGATGGCGTCATCCGCCTCGAGACCACCAACCGCGGGGAGTCGGCCGCCCGCTGGGTCGCCACGCTCCAGGGAAAGAAGAAGCTCAGGGTCCTCGACTCGCCAGGCGGCGGCTCAGGCTCCTCGTGACGGGCTGCCGTTGATCTCCTGCTCCAGCTCTCCCAACCGTTCGATGATCTCGTCGAATACCGGCGGTTCACCCTCGAACATGCCGCTCGCGACCATCTGTGCGAAGTCCTCGCGCAGACTCGCCAACATGGGCTCGGCAGGGACCAGGCGAAGCCCGCCGGATGCGCAGGCGTCGTAGTTCCCATACCCGGCCCGGTAGAAGACCTTCTTGAACCTGACGACGTCCGCCAGCAAGGCTCGGTCTGGAACGGCTCGCCTGCCGATGTCGTGACCCGCGAGCCTGGCCAGATCGTACCAGTGCCTGGACAACCGCTCCCTACCCGGCCTCAGCTCGCCGCGCCCGCACTCGACGTGAATGAGGGTGGCCTTCTCCCAGAAGGTACGCTCGCCGCGCAGGACGTCCACCCTGGCCATGGGGAACTCCAGGCTCGGCACCTGGGCGGCCAGATATGGCTCGATCGTCCTGGACTCGCTCGGCTCGAGGCTGTTGCGTCCCCCGAACTCCACGAGGATGCTGCGGTCGACATACCCCGCCGCGGGCGGGATCGCCGACTCGTAGTGGACACGCAGGTTCTCGGCGCCCCCGTCCACCTCGATCCGGGTGGCGCCCCCGAACTGGCGTGCAAGTTCCTCGGCCAGTCCGGGCGCCACCACCTCGCGAACGTGGCGCGCCATCGCTTCGCTCAGTCGGTCGCTGTGCCGCCTCTGGGCGGTCATCGAGGCGTTGGGTGAAAACGGATCGAAGGGCTCCACTTGCCTTCGGCAATCGACGGTCACATCGAGGTCCTCGGAGAACCTCGAAATGG
The DNA here is from genome assembly GCA_049586815.1 of Anaeromyxobacteraceae bacterium. GTDB lineage: Bacteria > Myxococcota > Myxococcia > Myxococcales > Anaeromyxobacteraceae > CAIOAK01. Next base: position 3,781 of record JBAVCR010000194.1, on the reverse strand, counting down.
CTCCGTAGACCTTGGACAGCGAGGTGCCGCCCTTGAAGGCCATGGCCTCGCGGTTCGCGAGGCCGAAGAGGGTGCCGAGCGTCCAGCAGACCCACACGTCCTTCTCCAGGATGATCGCCGTCCGACCGAGGCGCGCCGCCATCGCCTGGAGGATGTCGGCCCGCTCCCCTGGCGGCAGATCGAGGAATCGCTCAGCCATGGTGAGCGCCCCGCTCGTGCCGCAGGAAAGCCTCGACCATCCACCCGGGCTGCGACGATGCGGCTCCTCGGAGTGCCTGGAACTCCTCTGGCGACAGCCGCTCGCGCACCTGCTCGATGACCGCCTCGTTGACCTCCCGCCTGCCGAGGTACCAGAGAGCTGCGAGCGCGGTGCCGGCAGGCCGCCCCGCGAGCGCGAGCTTGCGGGGGCTCACGTGCTTCAGGGTGACCTCGAGCGCCCCCATGCGGAAGCGACGGGTAGGACCCGACGTATGGAACACAGGCGCCACCGGATGCTGGGTGCTGAGTCGCAGCTCGACCGCGGCCTCGGCACCGCTCGGCTGGACCTTGGCACCCGCGCGCCGCGCCACCGCGCGCGCGACCGCCTCGGGGCTGGGCAGCACCGGGCCCACGTACTTGCTGACCTTGGGGCGGACGAAGACGCCCCGGGACACGCGGGCGACGAGGCCGGCCCTGACGAACCGCGAGAGCGCGTGGTCCACGGCGGCGCGCGTGCCGTGCGCGAGGAAAGCCGATGACGTGAAAGGCTCCCCGGGGGGCACCCTCTTGATGGCCCGCTTGATGTGCGATGCGGTCTTCATGGGTGCGCCTTTCATGGTAGAAATATTAATCGTTTTTCTACCATCTGCAAGTCGATCGACCTGATATCGGGCGGCCCACGCTCCGAGGCATGGTCTTGGACGGGGCAGTCGAACCGGTCGGCGCGCCCGAACGGGACCAGTAATACCCAAAAGAAAAACCCCGCCACCGGGACGACGGTGACGGGGCACTTGGTGACCCCTACGGGACTTGAACCCATGTTTTCGGCGTGAGAGGCCGACGTCCTAACCGCTAGACGAAGGGGCCAGAGAACTCCCCTGTGCTGCCGTGCTTCCCTGCTGTCGCTTCGAGGCCGCCTGGAAGTCGGCCCGGTGAAGAAGTGGTTGGGGGACTAGGATTCGAACCTAGATAGCATGCTCCAGAGGCATGCGTCCTGCCGTTAGACGATCCCCCACCGATCGCTGGAAGGGTCCGCGAGGGGCGGTTTGTAGCCGCTGACGGGCCCGAGGTCAAGCGGGACCGAACGGTCCCGAGGGCTTCATCGCCAGACGCCGTAGGTGCGCCCCTTGTGGCCGGGCTCCCGGAGCACGAGTCGCCCCCCCTTCACGGCGGCCCCGGCGGCCGGGCCGACCCAGAAGCCCTTGGGGTCGCTGCGGCGCCAGGACTTCCGGAAGAACTGGTTCAGCTCCTCGAACATGGCCTTCAGCGCCACCGGCTTCCCGATGCGGGAACCCGGGGAGTCGTCCACGTCGAGCTCCCCCCAGAGCCGCCCGCCCACGAGCTCCCCCTTCTCGTTCGGGAGGGACCGCTCGTAGTGGTAGACCGGCGACGGGATCTCCTCGATCTCGAGCATCCCCCTGTCGCGCCCCCGGGCGAGCGTCCGGACGATGACCGGCGCGAGCCGCTCCGCGGCCAGGTAGTACGCCTCCCGGTCGAGGAGCGGGATGGCCGCCTCGTTGGCGGGGATGCCGGCAGTCCCCGGCGGGAAGGTCTCCGGGTAGAGCGTCAGGTCCTTGCGGGCGAGGACCCGGAAGAAGGCCCGCTCGTCCTCCGGGAGCATGAAGTACTGGATCGTCGCGGCCAAGGAGTCGCCTCAGGGAAAGGGTTCACCGTGGGTCGGAGCGGGCGGGGTCGCGCCCCCGCGGGGCGGGGCGAGCTGGACCGTTCCCACGTCCACGGTCCCCCCGGGCTGCACGGCCACCTTGAGCTCGGCCGGCGCCGCGTCCGGTGAGGCCGTCGCCCCCGCCTTCCGGAAGCTGAGCAGCCAGGTGCCCGGGGGCAGGCGGAGCTCGAAGGCGCCGTCCGCCGCGACGGTCGCGGACCTGTGGGCCTTCGCGACCGACACCGTGGCGCCGGTGGCCGGGTGCGCGCCGTCGAGGATGCGCCCCCGGACGCCGCCCTCCCCCACCGCCGCGTCCTTCGGCGAGGACGGAAGCGGCCAGCGCACGAGGCGCACCTCGGCGAGGTCGGATTGCATCTGGATGACGGCGCCGTCCGGCGCCAGGGCGAACTCCCGGAAGAGCCAGCGGCGGTCCCCGGGTGGCACCACCACCGTGCCGGCGATGTGCCCGTGCGGGGTGAGGGAGACGAGGAGGATCTCGGCCCGCACCCCCTCGTCGTCGCTCCCGTCGTGCCGGTCGAGGGCCAGCACCACGTCACCGCGCCGGTTCACGCCCACGATGCGAACCCGCGCGATGGGAATGGCGGAGCGGAGGTGCACCGTGCGTCGCACCCGGCCGTCGGCCGCCGCGAAGTGGACGAGCGCCGACCAGCGGCTGGCCCGCTCGACCTGGACGAAGACGTCGCCGGCCGGGAGCCCGGGGCGCGGCCCTTCCGCCCGGATGCCGCCCCAGCCCAGCTCGGCCCGGACCGACTGGCCGTTCAGCATGAGGAAGGTGGGGCGCCCGCGGACCGTGAGGAGCTGATCCACCCCCTTGAACGACGGCGGCAGCGCGCCGGAGAGGAGCACCTTTCCGGTCGGGTCGTACTGGGTGAGGACCGGAGCGTCGCCCTCGGTGACGAGGAAGATGGCGCCGTCCTCTCCGACCGCCAGGTCCGACTCGAAGACCGGCTCGGACCCGGCCCGGGCGACGGGGAAGGAGCCCGCCGGTCGCCCGCGCGGATCGAAGCGCTGCACCCGTCCGTTGATGACGTCGAGGACGAGCAGGCCCCCGGTGGGAAGGACCGCGAAGCTGGGGGGGCCGAGCGCGTCCTCGTCCTCCCGCGTCGGGTTTCCCTGGAGGCCGAACTGGCCCGGGGCCGAGCCCGGCGAGCCGCGCACCAGCACCTGCCCCTGCGTGGAGCCCCCCACGGTCACGGAGGTCCCGGGCAGGTCCACCGCCGGGAGCTCCGGAGCAGCCGCCACGGTGGGCTCCTGGTCACCCGTCATGGCGGCGGCCGCGGCGTCGGGGACGCAGAGCGCCGGGCGCTCGTCGGCCCACACCTCGACGATGCCCAGGTCGGTGAGCTTGCCGACCGACACGGCCACCTCGTCCACCCTCTGGTCGGGAACGAGGCTCGGGCCGCGGATGACGAGGGAGTACTTTCCCGGCGGCAGGTCGACGAGGAAGCGCCCCCCCGTGTCGCTCCGGACCTGGCGCTCCCTCCCGATGACCGACACGGTGGCCCCCGGGACGCCGGTCAGGCAGCCCTTGTAGCGGAGGATGCCGGTGACGGTCCCCTGCCCCTTCGGCATGGCCGCAGCGGGCGCTGCGAGCAGGAGGGCGAGCGCGAGGGTGGCGACGCGGGCGAGGGACATCGGGGGAAACATCCTATACCGCCGCGACCTCTCCCGGACCGCTCACCCGCGCCCGGGGCGCGTGAGGCGGGCCGGATCGAGCAGCCGGCGCGCCTCCCGGGCCGGGATTCCCGCCCGCTCGACCGCCAGCTCGGCGATGGGGCGCCCGGACCGGACCGACTCCTTCACGATGGCCGCGGCGGCCTGGTAGCCGATGCGCGGGGCGAGCGCCGTGGCCAGGCTCACCGTCCTCTCGGCGTAGAAGCGGCCCCGCTGCGGGTCGGC
>JBAVCR010000193.1:0-3054 GCA_049586815.1 Anaeromyxobacteraceae bacterium | reverse complement strand
GGGCCGGCCCGGTGTCCGGCCCGCGAGCCGCCTTCTCGAGGGAACGGATCGCCTTCTCCCAGTTGTGCCGGTAGCGGCGCTTGGCCGGGCTCGCCTTCACGGCGGCCAGCTCGGCGCGCGCCTTCTGGAGGGCCGGGGAGGCGCCCTTCGCCGCGCCCCCATCCTTCGGCCGGGCGGCGGGCGCCGCGGGCTTCGCGCCCCGGGCGGTCCCCTTCCCGGACGCGACCCCGGGCGCGACGAGAGCCACCGCCGCGAGCAGGGCGACGGAGGCCAGCCAGGACCTTTGACCGGGGCGCGCCATCGATCGGAACCAACCTACAGCCGCTGATATCGCAATCCAGTTTTCGGTATGATTCCAGCCCACCCACGGCGGAGGTCCCCATGACCAGTCGGAAGCGCGTCGGCGTCATCCTCGCAGGAAGCGGCTACCTCGACGGGGCGGAGATCCAGGAGGCCACGCTCACCCTGCTCTTCCTCGACCGGAGGGGTGCAGAGGTGACCGCGATGGCCCCGGACGTCGCCCAGATGCACGTCGTCGACCACCTGAAGGGGGAGCCGGCGGCGGAGCAGCGGAACGTGCTCGCCGAGGCCGCCCGCATCACCCGGGGGAACATCCAGGACGTCCGCAACGTGAAGGCGGCCGACCTCGACGCCCTCATCCTGCCGGGCGGCTACGGCGCGGCGAAGAACCTCTGCACCTTCGCGACCGAGGGGGTGAAGCTCCAGGTGAACCCGGACGTCGAGCGGCTCGTCCGCGACATGGCGTCGGCGGGGAAGCCGCTGGGGTTCGTCTGCATCTCCCCGGTCATCGCCGCCAAGGTGCTCGGCGCGAAGAAGGTGAAGCTCACCATCGGGAACGATCCGGCCACCGCGGCCGCCGTGAACGCCCTCGGCGCGGTCCACGTGGACTCGCCGGTCGACCAGATCGTCGTCGACGAGCGGAACAAGGTGGTCTCGACCCCGGCCTACATGCTCGGGCCGACCATCGCGCCAGTGGCCGCCGGCATCGAGAAGCTGGTCGGCGCCGTCCTCGAGATGGCCTGAAACGCCTCTTTTTGATTCCGGTCAAGGCAAAGCCATTCCGGGAAGGTCATCCTGCGCCGACCGTGAATCTTTGCGGACGACGTCCGTCCGTTGGTCACAACAACGGTTCCTTCCGGATCACTCCTCCGGTCGGAACGTCAACCTGATAGGGGGAGTCCAGTGAAGAAGATCCTCGTCGCCGTCGTCGCCGTCGCCTTCGCCGCCATCGCCAACGCCGCCCCGCCGCCCGCGGAGGTCGTCCTCCCCGCCAAGCCCGGCAACGTCACCTTCAACCACAAGGCGCACCAGGGCCAGGGCTGCAAGAAGTGCCACGGTGAGGGCGCCCCCGGGAAGATCGCTCTCGACCAGGCCAAGGCCCACGCCCTCTGCACCGAGTGCCACAAGGAGAAGGGCAAGGGCCCGGCGGACGCGAAGGACGCCAAGGGCTGCGCGACCTGCCACAAGAAGTAGTCGACCCTGCCGACTGCAGCACCGCGAGGGGGCCGGGCGACCGGCCCCCTCCTCTTTTTCCGGAGCCCTACTCCAGCCGCTTCTTCATCTCGGCGAGGAGGTTCAGCGCGTCGAGCGGCGTGAGCCGGTCGAGCGCGAGGCCGCGCAGGTCGGTGCGCAGCCGCTCGAGCCGCGGGTCGGCCCCGCCGAAGAGCCCGAGCTGGTCTCCCCCTCCCCGCTCCTTCCGTCGCGCGCTGCGTGCGATGGCGGCGTGCCCGGCGTCGTCGACCTCGAGGCTCTCGAGGTTCCGCAGGATCTCTCGCGCCCGGACGAGGACCTCCGGGGGAAGCCCGGCCAGCTTCGCCACCTCGATGCCGTAGCTGCGCGATGCGCCACCGGGCACGAGCTTCCGCAGGAACACCACGCGGTCGCCCACCTCGCGGACGGCGACGGTGAGGTTGCGGACCCCGGGTCGCTCGCGGGCCAGGTCCTGCAGCTCGTGGTAGTGCGTGGCGAAGAGGGTGCGGCACCCGGTGCGGTCGTGGAGGTGCTCGGCCACCGCCCAGGCGATGGAGAGCCCGTCGAAGGTGGAGGTGCCGCGGCCGATCTCGTCGAGCACCACGAGCGAGCGGCGCGTGGCGTTGTGGAGGATGGAGGCGGTCTCGGTCATCTCGACCATGAAGGTCGAGCGCCCCCGGGCGAGGTCGTCGGACGCCCCCACGCGGGTGAAGATCCGGTCGACCACGCCGACGCGGGCCTCCTCCGCCGGCACGAAGCTCCCCGCCTGGGCCATGAGCACGACGAGCGCGGTCTGGCGCATCACGGTGCTCTTCCCGGCCATGTTCGGGCCGGTGATGACGAGGAGCTGACCGTCCTCCGCGTCGGCGCCCGCCGCCACGGCCACGTCGTTCGGGACGAAGCCGCCCGAGTCGGGTGGCAGCATGGCCTCCACGACCGGGTGGCGCCCGCCCACGATGCGGAGCGACTCCGAGGCGTCGAGGACCGGGCGCCGGTAGCCGCGCTCGGCCGCCACCCGTGCGAGGGAGAGCACCGCGTCGGCCGTGGCGACCGCGGAGGCCGCGCCCCGCAGGCGACCCGCCTCCGCCACCACCCGGGCCCGCAGCTCCTCGAAGATCCGCTCCTCGAGGGCGATGCGCTTCTCCTCGGCGCCGAGCACCTGCTCCTCGAGCTCCTTCAGCTCCGGGGTGAGGAAGCGCTCGCCTCCCACGGTGGTCTGCCGGCGCTGGTAGTCGGGCGGGACGAGGTGGAGGTTCGGCTTCGTGACCTCGATGTAGTAGCCGAAGACGCGGTTGTAGCGGACCTTGAGCGATCCGATCCCGGTGCGCTGCCGCTCGCGCGCCTCGAGGGAGGCGATGACGCCCTTGCCGTCCTCGGAGAGCCGGACGAGCCGGTCGAGCTCCTCCGACCATCCCCTCCGGATGAGCCCCCCCTCGCCGAGCGCCGCGGGAGGCTCCTCGGCGACCGCCCGGTCGAGCAGCGCGGCGAGCTCGTCGTGCCCGCGCATGGCCCGCCCGGTCTCGGCGAGGAGCCCCTTCCCCGTCCCCTCGAGCAGGTCGGCGA
>JBAVCR010000192.1:0-3732 GCA_049586815.1 Anaeromyxobacteraceae bacterium | reverse complement strand
CCCTACCATCATGGAGTGTGGGATCGGCCTTCTGTCACCTTGAGTGATCTAGAAAAGCGGAGGGCAGCGGGGCGGGGCAATTCGGAGCAGAGCGGAATCAGAGTCCAAGTTGGTCCAGCAGGAAGTGGATTGGAGTTTGGGGGCGAGGAGGAGGCCAGGGAGAGAAGCAGCGGGCGGGAGAAGAGTTCCAGGCCATCGGTCTCGTTCGGGGCGCGGTCAGGGGCAGCGAGGGGGGCGTGGGTCGAGCGCGAAGAGTCGAGCGCCGAGGTCTTGCCGGGAAGCTTTGGGGGAGCCCGGGTAGAGGGCGGGAATGGAGCCGGTGGGCGCTTCACCTTGACAGGCCGTACCGCGAATGTAATACAGACGGCAGCCAATGCCCGCCAAGCCCAAGACCCCCGAAGCCGACGCCTTCTCGAGCACCGAGAAGATCATGCAGACCTTCCGGATGCCGCGGGAGCTCGTCACCTTCCTCAAGGACGAGGCGGCGGCTCGCGGCTCCGACCTCACCGGGCACGTGCTCCGGCACCTGGATGGCGTCCGCACCTGGTTCGGTCTGCCGAGCGCGGCTGCAGCGCTCCTCGACGCCGACCGCGAGGCCCTCAAGATGGGTCGCTACGAATACCTGCTTCACTTGCTCTTCCAGCGCAGCCTGGAGCTTCGTGAGAAGAGACCGGGCTTCGACGCGCCGACCTCCGGAGGGACGCGCCGCAGGTAGCGGCGCGCCTCGGTCATGCCGGGCCCGGCAGGCTACGTCCGCACCGTTCGGGACGACCGGCTCATCGCCTACCTCGGGATCGCCCGCTACGCCTCTGCCGAGCAGATCCATCGGCTCTTCTTCGACGGCGCCAGCAAGAAGCAGACGTATCGCCGGCTCGGGAAGCTCTGCGAGCCGGGTGGGCAGACGGGGGAGGGGCCCTGCCTTCGGCGTCTCGCCTACAGGCGCCGGGACGGGCTGGAGGTGCCTGTCTGGGCGCTGGCGCCGTTCGGGCGGTCCATCGCATCGCGGCAAGTGCCGTGGCTTCGACCACCGGCCTCGACGGACATCGGAGCCCGGTTTCTTGAACACACCCTCATCCTCAACGACGCGCTCGTGGGGCTCGTCCTGGCGCTGCGTGCGAATTCGGCGGCGCCGCTGCACGACCTCCCGTTCCGCTGGCTCAGCGAGGACGACGACTCGCTCGGCTTCCAGGTGCTCCACCCGCGGACCGGTCGATGGCTCCAGTCGGTGCTGAAGCCCGACGCCATCATGACCATCCCGGCCCGACGGCGGCGCCTCTTCATCGAGGCCGAGACGGGAAGCCAATCGATCGCCACGGCGCACCCCGACCGGACGGGCGCTGTTCTGTCGAAGCTCGACCGTTACCGGACCTACTTCACCGACAAGTCATCCGATGGCTACGGCACCTGGTACCGGTCCGCCTTCCCCGACGATCACGAAGCCCGCCTCGTCTTCCTCGTCCACTCGGACGAGCGACGGACGAAGGTCCAGCGGGCGGTAAAGGAGCGGCTCGGCATGCTGCCGCCGACCGAGTTCCGCGTGCTCGTCATGACGTTCGCCGAGGCACCGAGCCTCCTCGTCCGCTACGTGCGGGAGGGTGTGGCGGAGCCGGCCAGGCCTCGCCGGGAGCGGATCGTCCGGGTGGATGAGGCGGTCCTCGAAGAGGCGCGCAACGGCTACAACGCGCTCGTGGACGCCCTGAAGGTCTGTCGTCAGGTCATCACCGACCATAACCAACGGGGCGGCCAGCAACTCGCGCTCCCGGCCGTGTCCGGGGACTCCTTCCGCGCCCTGCGGGGCTTCGTGATGACGGTCCAGAGCGCGGCCGTGGCGCCCGACGAGCCCCCGCCGAGGAGCGCGCCGACGCAGTCCCCACCGGCGTCATCGGCGCCCTGGGCAAACCGGTAGACGGAGCGAACGATGGACGAGACGAGTCGCGACCAGGTGACGTTCGGGTGGGCCGGACAGGCTTCCGGGAAGGCCCCTGGGAGGCCCGAGCGCACCCCGGCTCGGCTCGCAAGCGTCTCCGCAGGCCCCGCGGCGTCCCAGTCCGGCGGCGAAGCGCCAAGGCCCTCGGCGCTGCCACCCGACGACGAACTTTGGGACGTCCGTGCCGCGGCGCGCTACCTGAAGCGGAGCGTGAGCTGGGTCTACCACAAGGCCGAGGATGGGACGCTCCCGGTCCGGCGCCTCGGAGGTTGGGGTCTCAGGTTTATACCGGGTGAGCTCCGCGCCTGGGTCGACACGGACGGCGCGCGTCGGACCCGTCGCTAGACTCCTCGGGAGGAGAACGAGGCGAATGGCATCGGTCACGAAGCGCGGCTCGCGGTGGTACGCGATGTGGAAGGGGCCAGACGGTCGCCTCGTCCAGAGGGTCACGTCCGCGCGCGCGAAGGCCGAGGCCACGGCCTTCGCCCAGGACAAGGAACGCCAGGCCTGGCGCCAGCGCGAGGGGCTCGAGCCGGCCGCGAGCGACAGCCTCACGTTCGGTGAGTTGCTCGACTGGTGGTGGGCGCGCTACGGCTCGGCGCGGCGCGGGTACATGAACGCCCGAGTGCTCCCCTTCCTGGAGAAGCACCTCGGCGACCTGCGCGACCAGGAGCTGAAGGCCGGGACGGCTGGGCTCTTCGCCGACCGTCTGGACCAGTTGCTCACGAGGAAGGAATCCGAACTCTCTCCTCAGAGCCTGAATCACCTCCGCAGCGCGGTCTTCAACATGTTCGAGAGAGCGCGCGACCCGAAGCACCGGACCTGGACGACCGAAAACCCGGTCCGCTGGGTGAAGCGGCGACGGATTCCCAAGACGAGCCAGGCCGCGCGATGCGTGCTGAAGCGCAGCGAGGTCCTGCCAACGCTGGCGAACTTCCCAGCTCCGACTCTCGACGCCCCCTGGCGCTGGGTCGCCGCCGCCTGCATCTACGCGGGGCTGCGGCCCGGCGAGGCGCTGGGGCTCCTCAAGGCCGACGTGGACACGCGCGCCTGGACGCTCTCGGTGCGCCACTCCTGGCAAGCGCCGTTGCCGAAGGACGGGGACGCCCGCGACGTGACCATCGTGAGCGAGTTCCGGCCGCACCTCGAGGCGGCGATGAAGGCCTCGCCGTCAGACTTCGTGTTCGCCCGGGCCGACGGCACCCCCTACACGCCCGAGGTCCGGTTCCACCTCGTCGATCACCTCCGGAGGGCGCTCAAGCGGGCCGGGGTGGTCACCGGCTACCGGTACATCTGCCGTCGGAAGGGGTGCGGGTTCGAGGAGCGTCGGGACGCGGCCGGCGAGGCGCGCTGCCCGAAGTGCGAGATGCGCCTCTGGGTGTCGCCCATCCCCCGGAAGCTCCGGTTCTACGACCTGCGCCACTCGCATGCGACGCTGCTCCGGAAGGCCGGAGTCGACCTCGGCGCGGTCCAGCGAAACCTCGGCCACTCGTCGCCGGAGATCACCGCCGCCGTGTACGACCACAGCGACCTGGAGGACTTCCGCGCCGACGTGGACCGGGCGCTCACCTTCGGCGTCCCCGTGCGAGTTAATGCACCGGTAATGCAAGGCGCCGAAATGGCCAAAAACGAAGCCCCCGCCGTCTTGGCTTTCACCAGGAACGACGGGGGCTTCTCTGAGTCGGGGCGACTGGATTTGAACCAGCGACCACTTGCACCCCAAGCAAGTGCGCTACCAGGCTGCGCTACGCCCCGGGTCCAACAGGGACGGGATAGGTAACATTCGCGCCCCCGAGGGTCAACCG
>JBAVCR010000191.1:0-3230 GCA_049586815.1 Anaeromyxobacteraceae bacterium | reverse complement strand
CTCCTCGAGGGCGCGGAGGCGCAGGGCGAAGGCCTCCGCCCGATCGGGAGTGCGGCCCCGCGCGGCCACGCTCACTTCCCCTGGGGCAGCGGCTCGACCCGGAACCGGACGCCCCCCACGTCGCCGGTGGGCAACGGGAGGACGGCCAGGAACGGAACCTCGGCTCCAGGCTCGATGCGCCGGGGCGCGCGCGACGCGATGCCGTCGCGGAGCCGCTGGAGGTCGTCGTCGGAGGCCACGGCGGCGAGCTCCTCGACCGTGGGAACGGCACCGGCGAGCGCGATCGCGACCCCGAGGGTGGAACCGCCCCGCTCCAGCACCACCCGCACCGGGATGGGTCCCGCGAGCGGGTCGCGCGCCGAGCGCAGCGTGCCGCGCACGAAGACGACCGGATGGCCGTGGACGCCCTCGTAGACACCGCTCGAGATGCCGGAGACGTCGACGCCTTGCCGGCTTCCGTAACCCCAGGGGACGAGCCCCCCCAGCCCCTCGCCCCGCCACCAGGCCACGAGGCCGAGCGTGACGACGAGCAGCGCGGCGAGCGAGAGCACGTTCATCGCCAGCGCACGGGCCCGGGCCGGCTCGATCCGGCGCGACCCGGTGGGCTCGCCGGGAACGAGCGGGGAGGAGTTGCCCGGCGCGGAAGGCGGCGGCGCCCTCGACGTGGCGTCGGCCTCCTCGGCGACGGGCGGAGCGGCGGGAGCCGGGGGCGGGGGCGGCAGCGCGGTCTCGCGCGTCGGTCCGTCGCCGTGGGGATCGAAGTCCGGATCGGCGGGCGCCGCGCCGCGGAGGTCGACCTCCTGGAACCCGTCGGGACCCATGGCCACGGAGTGGGAGACCTCGGGATCGTCCCAGCGGGCCGCCGCCTCGCGGACCGCGGGGGCGGGCGCGCGCTCCTCGAGCGCCAGGCCTTCCTGGGAGCCCAGGTCGGTCACCGGCGGGAGCGACGGGACGAGGGGAACCGCGCCGGTGCGCTCGAGGTCGGAGAGGTCGGTCACCGGCAGCGAGCCGAGGAATCCACCGGCCGGGGCGAGGTCGCCCGGGACCGCGGCCATCGGCCCGGGCGGCGTCGGGGACGGGGCGGGCGCGGGCTCGGCCGCACCGAAGGCGGCGAAGGGGTCGGAGGCGAGCGCACGGGCCCCCGTTCCAGGAACCTCGGCCGACGGCCCGCCCGCGACGTCGAGGATGCCGGTGGGCCATCCGCCGGTGCTCGTGGCCTCGTCGTGCCGGACGGGCTCCGGCGGAGGGGGCACTCCCGCCGGGGGCTCCGCCGCAGGGGTCACGGGCAGCGGGGCGACGGATGTCGGTGCGTGTGGGAGGGGTCCCGTCGCGAAGATCTGCCCGCAGCGGGTGCACCGGACGCGTACACCCCGCGGACCGACCTTCTCGTCGGCGACGCGGAACCGGGCATCACACGAGGTGCAGGAAACGATCATTCGGAGAATCCCGCGTAGATGCGCAACCCTAGCACCCCTCCCCCTTGACACCAAGGATTGCACCAAGAACAATGCCGCGGTGCGGCAGGGTGGATCCACGCGAGGGGAACGGGGTATCCGATGAGCGAACAGCAGACCGCCGAAGTGGACACGACCTCGCAGGGGCGTGAACCAAAGGTGATCAAGCGGTACGCGAACCGCAAGCTCTACGACACCGTCGAGTCCCGGTACGTCACCTTGGAGGAGATCGCCGAGATGGTGAAGGCCGGCGCCGAGGTGCGCATCGTCGACAACCGCACCAAGGAAGACCTGACGAGCGTCACCCTCGCCCAGATCATCTTCGAGGAGGAGAAGAAGACCTCCAAGATGAGCCTGCGCACGCTGAAGGACCTCATCCGTCACGGCGGCGAGCGGGCCCAGCAGTTCGTGGAGGAGGCGCAGGCCGACCTCCGCGACAAGGTCCACACCCTCATCCCGCGGGTGCAGGCGACCGGCGACCGCGCCAAGGACCTCGTGGCGGCCTCGCAGGAGGCGGTGTCGCAGTTCCAGCGCCGCGTCGACGAGCGGGTGCGCTCCGCCGTGGACGGGATGGCGAACCTCCCCGAGCTCCGGCGCGACCTGCAGCAGCTCACCGCCCGGCTCGAGGACCTCGAGCGGCGCCTCTCCGACCTCGACAAGTAGGCCGCGCGCTACCGCGCCGGCCGGTCCCAGACGGCGCGCGCGATCTCGGCGAGCGCTCGCGCTCCCGTGCAGCGCGGCGCGTACTCGAAGATGGTCTGGCCATGGCTCTGGGCCTCGTCGATCTTCACCGAGAAGCCGAGCGGCGGCGCCAGGCGGTCGGCGAAGCGCTCCCGGAGCTTCTCCAGGATCTCGGCGGCGAGCTGGGTCTTCCGGTAGAGCGTGGGCACGACGAGGGTCACCTCCGGCGCGCGACCGGTGTCCCGGCGGAGCGCGTCGAGGCTTCCCAGGATCTCGGCGCAGCCGTCGAGGGCCAGGTAGGTGAGCCCCACCGGCAGCACCACCTCGGTCGCCGCGCGCAGCACGTTCTCGGTCACGAGCGACACGGACGGCGGCGCGTCGATGAGCACCGCGTCCCAGGTCCCCGCGGGGACCTCGTCGAGGCGGCGCCGGAGCCGGTCGGCCCGGTCGGGCAGGTGCGCCACCTCCACCGGGAAGCCGGCCAGGTCCTTGTTGGCGGCGAGCAGGTCGAGCCCCGGGACCGGCGTGGGGCGCGCCGCCTCCCGCACCGGGAGCCCGTCGCCCACGAGCACGTCCCGGATGGTCGGGGATACGCCGCGCACGTCGACGCCGAGCGCCTTGCCGGCGTGCCCCTGCGTGTCGAGGTCGGCGACGAGCACGCGGGCGCCGCGGTTCGCGGCGATCCACGCCGCGGTGTTCACGCAGAGCGTGGTCTTGCAGGTGCCGCCCTTCTCGTTGACGAAGGCGATGCGCCGCATGTCCGCGACCCGGGTGGGACGTCAGCCCTCGCCGTCGCCGGGGCGTGCCGGACGGGCGGGTGCTCCCTCGCCGCCACCCTCGCCCGCGGACCCTTCCGGGTCCTCCTCGCGGGCCTCGGCGCGGGCCAGGCGGGCCGACATGCCGTCGAGCAGCTCCTCCATCTCGGCGAGGCGGCGCTTCAGCTCGTCGAGGTCGCGCGACGACGGGACCTGCGCGGCGTCGAGCGCGGCACGGGTGAGCCGGTCGATGCGTCCGCGCGCCTCGCCCGCCGCGGTGAGCAGCGCCTGGAGCGCGACCCCGGCCGTCTCGGGCGACAGGACGCGCCCGACTTGGCGC
>JBAVCR010000190.1:0-4216 GCA_049586815.1 Anaeromyxobacteraceae bacterium | reverse complement strand
CCCGGACGCCGCACGCGACGCGCCGTCCTTCGTGGGCGTCGACGAGGTGGCGCGCGGCGGCACGCGCGATTGCCGCAACTGCCACCCCGCGGCGTTCGCGTCCTGGGAGCGGACCCGGCACGCCTCCGCCTACGCCACGCTGGAGAAGGGCGGACGGCAGTTCGACCTCGACTGCGTCTCCTGCCACGTGACCGGCTGGAAGCAGCCGGGAGGCCCGTGCGACGTCGGCTCCACCGTCGGGCGCCAGGGGGTCCAGTGCGAGGCCTGTCACGGTCCGTCGAGCCTCCACGCCGTCGACCCGCCGGGACACATCGTGCGCGATCCACCCACATCGACCTGCACGGGTTGCCACACCCCCGAGCATTCCACGGGATTCGAGCCCACGAGCTTCCGCAAGCGGGTGATCGGGCCCGGCCACGGCGCGCCGCCGGCCGCGGCCCCGCGCCCCTGACCTGGCAACGAGGGACAGGGGCGGGTAGAATGAAGCGGCCCCGTACCCTCGTTCACGGACACGCATGCCCATTTTCCGGACGACACTCCTCGCCGCCCTCGTGGCGACCGCGCTCGCGGCCCCCGCCCGGGCCTCCGAGCCGGAAGCCGCCCCGGCCGAGGGCCCGCCTGCCGCGGCCGCGATCGCCGACCAGGGCGACGTCCCGGAGGTCGAGGAGGTCCTCGAGGCCCAGTCCGCCGAGATCGAGGAACTGCGCCTCGCCGAGGAGAAGGCCGCGCTCGTGCCGCTGCCGCACCCGGAGGACGGCGCCGCCCGCGAGGCCGTCCGGCTCGGGACCGAGTCCCCGGTGCGCCACCGCATCGACGACGCCCTCTCCCGCGACACCGCGCCCATGCCGGAGGAGGACGCCGGCTCCATCGCGATGCTCCCGGAGATCGGCCACGACCTGCGCCGGCTCCAGGCCGAGTACGACATCCCCATCGACGTGAACGAGGCGGTGGTCCAGTACGTCCGCTTCTTCCAGGCGCCCGGGGTGCGCAAGCACTTCGTGAAGTGGCTGGGGCGCCTGCCGCGCTACCAGGAGCGCTACCGCGCCATCCTGCGCGAGGCCGGCCTGCCCGAGGACACCATCTACCTCGCCATGATCGAGAGCGGGTTCGCGAACCTCGCCTACTCGCGCGCCAAGGCCGCCGGCCCCTGGCAGTTCATCGCCTCCACCGGGAAGCGCATGGGGCTCGCCCAGGACTTCTGGGTGGACGAGCGGCGCGACCCGGAGAAGTCGGCCCGCGCCGCCGCCGCCTACCTCAAGGCCATCCACGCCGAGTTCGGCGACTGGCGCCTCGCCTGGGCCGGGTACAACGCCGGCGAGGGCAAGATCGCGAAGGCGAAGAGGAAGGGGCAGCAGGACTTCTGGGAGATGGCCCGGGGCAAGATCCTGAAGCGGGAGACGAAGGGCTACGTGCCGAAGCTCATGGCCGCCGCCATCATCTCGAAGCACCCGGAGGCCTTCGGCTTCCGCGCCGAGGAGATCGAGGCCGAGCGCTGGACGGACTACGAGCAGGTCACCATCCCGCACGCGGTCGAGCTCGAGGCCGTGGCCCGCGCCGCCGAGGTGACGCCGCGCGAGCTGCACGACCTCAACCCCGAGCTGCGGCGCAGCTGCACGCCGCCCCGGCCGCACGCGGTGAAGCTCCCGGCCGGCAGCGTCGCCGCGTTCGAGAAGAACTGGCCCTCCATCGGCCCCTCGGCCGCGCTCGGCTTCGCCCACCACAAGGTGGTGAAGGGGGAGGGCGTGGCCGCCGTGGCCGCCGCCTACGGGGTTCCCGCCTCCACCGTCCTCCAGATGAACGGCCTCAAGGCCGGCAAGCGCGTGAAGCCCGGCACGGACCTCGTCATCCCGCTCACCGCGCTGGCGCGCCGCTCGGGCGCCCCGGCCACCGAGGCGGTGGCCCGGGCCCGGATCGAGGAGCTCCAGAAGAAGGACCCGAAGCTCGTCGAGGTGGAGCCCGTCCGGCCCGCGTCGCGGACCGCGAAGGCGCGCCCGGCCTCCGCCGCCCCGGACGGCGGGGAGACGGTCCAGGTCCAGGCCGGCGACTCGCTCTGGACCATCTCGCAGCGGGTCGGCGTGGGCCTGAAGCAGCTCTGCGACTGGAACGGGATCAAGAACCCGAGCCGTCGCAAGCTCCAGATCGGCGAGGAGCTGGTCGTGAAGCCGCCGCCGGCGCTGCCCTCGAGCCGGGCCGCCGGATAGGGTTCGCTTACCCCTTCCCGTTTACCGCGCCGCGCCTTTCCTTCGGCCGCCCGGAAGGTGTATCTGGGATCGCCGCGCCGCTCTCTCGTTCGTGCTGCAGCCCCTCCCACGAAAGGTGTCCCGACATGAAGCGCATCATCGCCGCCGTCTTCGTCCTCGCCTTCGCCACCACCGCCTCCGCCGACGCCGCCGCCACCTACGCCGCCAAGTGCAAGATGTGCCACGGCGCCGCGGGTGAGGGCAGTGCGATGGCGAAGGCCCCGATCAAGGGCATGGCGGCCGACAAGGTCCTGAAGGCCATCAACGAGGGCGCCGGCAAGATGAAGCCGGTCAAGATCGACGACGCCGCCGACGTGGCCAAGTTCGTCGCCGGCCTCAAGTAGTCCCGATCGTCGCGACGGACCACGGGCCGCGGGGCAGGCGCCTCGCGGCCCGTTCACGTCCCGGCGGTCCCCTTCGTCAGGAGATCGATCGGGCCGGGTCGACCCGCGCGGCCAGCGCCGCCGGCGCGAGCGCCCCGATCACCGCCGAACCCGCCGAGACGCCCACGCCGAGGGCGAAGATCCAGGGCGGGAAGAGGAAGAAGGTCCCGGGCCGGAAGGGGAAGTCGGGCAGCAGGCGGAGCGCCGCCGCGTCGACGCCCCGGGCCGCCAGCCAGGCCATCCCCACCCCGGCGATCCCGCCCAGGAGGCCGACCAGCGCCGCCTCGGCGAGGACCAGCGCCCGGACGTCGCCGGCCGTGGCCCCGAGCGCCTGGAGGATGGCGATGTCGCGGGTCCGGGCGCGCACGCTCGCCGAGAGCGACTGGGCGATGGCGAGGGCGGCGAGCGCCGTCATGAGGAGCGCGAGCAGCGTGAGCGCCCCGGCGGTCACCGTGATGGCGAGCCCCACCCGCTCGGCGATGGCCCGCTCTCCCTCGTCGACGGCGAAGCCCATGCGGCGGACGGCGGCGGAGACGGAGGGAGCGTCGTCGGGGCGTCGGACCTCGAGGATGACCGAGCTGTAGCCGGCGTCGGGCTTGCCGTACTCCTGGTGCAGGCGGCGCACCGTCTCCACCGGGACGGCGAGCGAGTAGAGCGGCACGCGGTCGGAGAGGCCGGCCAGCGCGAGCCGGGCGTCGTAGACCCTGTCCTCGGTCTTCTGCGGGATGATCGAGAAGCCCACCTGCACCGGGATCTGCAGCCCGACGAGGTCGAGGCCGGGCGGCAGGCGGCGCAGGTTCCAGGCCGGGGCGATGGTCTTGTTGTAGACCTCGAGCAGCCGGCGCGAGGCGAGCACCGGGATGGGCTGGCCGGCAGGAGGGTCCTCGAACCTGCCGCCGGGCGGGAGGTCCGACGCGACGAGGCCGGCGTCCACGCCCACCACCGGGACCTGGACCGTGAAACCGGTGGGCCAGTTCATCCGCACCCCCTCGGGCGGGCGGCTCGCGGCGATGGGCACGCGCAGCGAGAGGCGCCGCCAGGCCCCCTGCACGCCGGGGAGCTCGCGCAGGCGGGCCACCGCCCCGTCGTCGAGCGCACCGCCGCCGAGCGCGGCGCCGAGCGACACCGCCCCGGGCACCACCTCCACGAGGCGGGCGTCGCCCGGGAACATCAGTCGCGCGGCCTGCCCCACCCCCATGCCGAGCGCGACGAAGAACACCAGCGCCGCCGCGCCCACGCAGGCGGCCGCGGCGTTCACCGCCGTGCCGCGCCGGTCGGAGCGGAGGTTCTGGGAGGCCAGGTGGACGAGGGAGCGCAACCTCACCGGAGCCTCCCGTCCTCGAGGTGGAGCACCTTCCCGGCGGCGGCCGAGACCCGTTCCTCGTGGGTGACGACGAGCACGGTGACGCCGTCTCGCAGCATGCCGGAGAAGAGCTGGATGACCGCCTCGCCGCTCACCGCGTCGAGGTTGCCGGTGGGCTCGTCGGCGAGCAGCACCGCCGGCCGGGAGAGCAGGGCGCGGGCGATGGCCACGCGCTGCCGCTCGCCGCCGGAGAGCCGGCCGGGCAGGCGCCCCGCCTTGTCGGCCAGCCC
>JBAVCR010000189.1:0-4501 GCA_049586815.1 Anaeromyxobacteraceae bacterium | reverse complement strand
GCTTCCACGAGGTCGGCATCGCCCGGGCGGAGCCGCTCGACCCGGCGCCGCTCGACCGGATGCTGGCGCGCGGCTTCGAGGCCGACATGGCCTGGCTGCGCACCCAGCGGGACGTCCGGCTCGATCCGCGCCTGCTCCTCCCCGGGGCCCGCAGCGTCGTCGCCCTGGCCGTGGCGCACGACGGCTCACCGGTCGACCCCGGCCCGGGCCAGGCGGCGGTGGCCCGCTACGCCCGGGGGCGCGACTACCACACGGTCCTGAAGCGGAAGCTGAAGGCGCTCGTCGCCGCGCTCCGCGCCCGCGACCCGGAGGCGCAGGCGCTGCCCTCCGTCGACGTGGGCCCGATCATGGAGAAGGCCTGGGCGCAGCGCGCGGGCATCGGCTGGGTGGGAAAGAACGGCTGCCTCGTCACCCCGCGGCGGGGGAGCTGGGTGCTCCTCGCCGCCCTGCTCCTCGACCGCGACCTCGAGGTGGACCCGCCACATCCCGACCGCTGCGGGGACTGCGCCGCGTGCCTGCCCGCCTGCCCGACCGGCGCCATCGTCGAGCCGGGGCTCGTCGACGCCCGCCGCTGCATCTCCTTCCAGACCATCGAGCGGCGCGGCGCGGTGCCCGGCGAGGTCGCGCGCGGCCTCGGTCGGTGGGGCTTCGGCTGCGACGACTGCCAGACCGCGTGCCCGTGGAACCGCGGCGCCGGGGAGGAGAGCGATCCGGAGCTCCGGCCGGTGCGCCACGCCTCCCTCGACCTCCGCGAGCTCGTCCGGCTCGGCGAGGAGGAATACCGGGCGCGCTTCTACGGGACGGCGCTCGCGCGCGCCGGCCACCCGGGCCTGGTCCGGAACGGCCTCCTCGTGGCGGGGTCGGCGGGGGACCTGGCGCTCCTCCCCGACGTCCGCTCGCGCGAGGGGTCGGAGCTTCCCGGGGTGGCCGAGGCAGCGGCGTGGGCGGTGGGCCGGCTCGGGGGCGGGCGCGGGTGATCGACCTCGTCATGCTGCTCCACTCGGCCCTGTCGGCCGGGACCTACCTCGCCGCGAAGCGCGCGCTGGGCGAGCTCTCGCCCTTCGAGCTGGCGCTCGCCCGCTTCAGCTTCGCGGCCCTCGTCTACGCCGGGCTCCTCGCCTGGCGCTGGAAGCCCGTCTCCCGGCGCGATCTGGCCGCCTTCGCGCTCCTCGGCCTCGTCGCCGTTCCCCTGAACCAGGGGCTCTTCCTCTTCGGCCTCTCCCGCACCACGCCGGGCCACGCGGCGCTCCTCTACGCCATGACGCCCATCTTCGTCTTCGTGCTGGCGCTCCTGCGGCGCGAGGAGAGGTCGAGCCCGTGGAAGGTGATCGGCATCGGCGTGGCCTTCGCCGGCGCGGCCATCGTGCTTGTGGCGCGGGGCCAGCTCTCCGGGCAACCGGGGGCGGACCGCGCCCTCCAGGGCGACCTCCTCGTGCTCCTCGCGGTGATCGCCTGGGCCGTCTACGTCGTGTGGGGCAAGCCCTACGCGGAGCGGCTCGGCGTCGTCATGACGACCGGACTGACCGTGGTCTCGGGCACGGTCCTCTACCTCCCGGCCGGGCTCGCCCTCTCCCGGGCCTCGTCGTTCCAGGCGCTCTCTCGCGCCGGCTGGTGGAGCCTCTTCTACCTGGTGGTCCTCACGAGCGTGGTCTCCTACCTGCTCTACTACTGGGCGCTGAAGCGCGAGGACGCGAGCCGCGTCGCCATCTGGTCGAACACCCAGCCGGTGCTGACGGCGCTCCTCGCCTGGGCGGTCCAGGGCGACCCGCTCACCCCGTCCTTCGTGGCCGGGGGCGTGCTCGTCATCCTGGGCGTCGTGATGACCCAGCAGCGCCCGCGGGAGCGGGCGCCTAGGATCCGGGGATGACCCTCGACGAACGAATCGCCGCCGCCCGGACGGGCGCCGCCGTGGGCCCCGTCGAGGCCCGCGGGGTGCTCCGCATCACCGGCCGGGGCGCCCGCGACTTCCTCCACCGCATGTCCACGCAGCACCTGCAGGCCCTTCCGGAGGACGGCAGCGCCTACGCGGCGTTCCTGGAAGGGAAGGGGCACCTCGTGGGGGAGGGGCTCGTCGTGGCGAGGAAGGACGAGCTGCTCTACCTCACCGAGCCGGGCGAGGTGGCGATCCTGCTGCCGCACCTCCGCAAGTACGTGCTCGCCGCCCCGGTGAAGGTCGAGGACGCATCCGCCGCCCTGCGCTCGATGGCCGTGCTCGGCCCCGGGAGCCTCGACCGGGCCCGGGCGGCCGTCCTCGCCTCCTCGATCCCGGCCGTCGTGGCCGCGACGCCGCGCCGGGGGGTCGCCGCCGCCGAGGTGATCGGCGCGGAGGCCGACCTCGTGCGCCTGCGTGCCGCCCTCGTCCAGGGCGGCGCGGCGGACCTCGAGGCCGCCGACCTGGAGGTGCTCCGCATCGAGGAGGGGATGCCGCTCTACGGGGTGGACATGGACGGGGAACGCCTGCCCATGGAGGCCGGGCTCACCCGCGACGCCATCCACTTCCAGAAGGGCTGCTACCTGGGGCAGGAGGTGGTGCTGCGCGCCACGGTGCGCGGCCAGATCCAGAAGGGGCTCGTGCAGCTCGAGCTCCCGCCCGGAGCGGAGCCGGGGATGGCGATCCACGCCGGCGACCGCGAGGTCGGCCGGGTGACGAGCGCGGCCGACACCACCCGGGGCCGGCTCGGCCTCGGCTACGTGCGGCGGGCCCACTGGAACCCGGGCGAGCGCCTCGCCAGCCCGGCGGGCGAGGTCGTCGTCCGCCGGGTGATGGTCGAGGAGCCCGCTCCCGGCTAGCACCCGGGACGGGCGATCACTTCTTCAGGGGACAGGCCGCCACGGCCGTCGACGGGTCGATGGCGTCCCCTCCGGTGATGATCTGGCTCACCACGCCGTCCTGGCCGATGACGTAGGTGGCGCGGTTGGCGACGCCGAGCACCGGGATGCGCCCCGGATACTGATCGACGACGGTCCCCTTCTCGTCCGACAGGAGGACGAAGGGGAGGTTGAACTCGGCCCTGAACTTCGCGAGCTTCTCCACGGAGTCGGTGGAAACTCCGACGACCTCTGCGCCCTTCTTCTCCACCTCGGCATACCGGTCCCGGTACGCTTGGTTTTCCTTGTTTCAACCAGGGGTGAATGCCTTGGGGAAGAAGGCGAGGATCACCGGCCCCTTCGCGAGCAGCTTCGACAGGGTCACCGGCTTTCCGTCGGTGCCGGGCAACGTGAAGTCCGGCGCCTTGTCCCCCACCTTGAGTGCCGCCGACGCCCCGAGGAGCGCGGCCAGGATCGGGATGGTCATGGGGTTGCGTTATCCGGCCATGGCGCGCTGCGCAACGGTACTTCCGGTCCGGAGGTTGTGGGCCGCCGTGCCGCCGTGCGATGCCATCGGGAGGAGGTCGCGATGAAGGCCATGATCATGGACGGGCACGGGGGCCCCGAGGTGCTGCGGCTGGCGGAGATCCCGGAACCGGCCGCGGGTCCGGGGCGCGTGGTGGTCCGCGTGCGGGCGGTGGCCCTCAACCACCTCGACATCTGGGTGCGGAAGGGGTGGCCGGGTCTCGACCTCGCCTGGCCGCACGTGCTCGGCTCCGACGTTGCCGGCGTGGTCGAGAGCGTGGGTCCCGGGCTCGAGTCGAGCGGCATCACGCCAGGCATGGAGGTGGTGGTGAACCCCGGGCTCTCCTGCGGGCGCTGCGAGGAGTGCCTGGCGGGGCGCGACAACCTCTGCCGGCGCTACGCCATCCTCGGCGAGCACGTGGCCGGCGGCTACGCCGAGAAGGTGTCGGTGCCGGCCGCGAACGTGCTGCCGAAGCCGCGCGACCTGTCCTTCGAGCAGGCGGCCTGCATCCCGCTCGTCTTCCTCACCGCCTGGCACGCGCTCGTGGCGCGGGCCCGGCTCCAGCCCGGCGAGACGGTGCTCGTCCACGCCGCCGGGTCGGGCGTGGGCAGCGCGGCGGTGCAGGTGGCCCGCCTCGTCGGGGCCCGGGTCATCGCCACGGCGGGCAGCCCGGAGAAGTGCGAGAAGGCGCTCGCCCTCGGCGCCCACCACGCCATCGACTACGAGAGGACCGACTTCCTGAAGGAGGCGAAGCTCCTCACCGGGCGGCGCGGCGTCGACGTCGTCTTCGAGCACACCGGGAAGGCCACCTGGGAGCGCTCGCTCGGCGCGCTGGTGAACGGCGGCCGGCTGGTGACCGTGGGCGCGACCACGGGCTTCGACCCGCCCACCGACCTCCGGCACGTCTTCTACCGGCAGCTCTCGATCATCGGCTCCACCATGGGCTCGAAGGCGGAGCTCTTCCAGGTGCTTCGCTTCGTGGAGGAGAAGCGGCTGCGCCCGGTGCTGGATCGGGTGATGCCGCTCGCCGAGGCGCGCCAGGCGCAGGACCTCCTCTCCCGGCGGGAGCAGTTCGGCAAGGTGGTGCTCGTTCCCTGACGCGGGCGCGCCGCGAGGCGGATGCGCGGGTCAGGGCGGCGGCGGGGCGGGGATCTCGCTGTCCAGGAG
>JBAVCR010000188.1:0-8257 GCA_049586815.1 Anaeromyxobacteraceae bacterium | reverse complement strand
GGCAGGGGCTGACCGGGCGCTTCCGCCTGCTTGCCGGCCTCATCCGCGGCTGGGACGAGAACCACCCCGTCCCGGTCTCCGAGCTCTACTACATCGGCGGCGTGAACACGGTGCGCGGCTACCGCCTCTACTCGATCTCGCCGGTGGCGCCCGTGGGCTCCTCCACCAACCCGGACGCGGCGCTGCGCCTCCTGCAGGTGGGCGGCAACAAGCAGCTCGTCCTCAACTTCGAGCTCGAGTACCCCATCGTCGAGAAGATGGGCATCCGCGCCGTGGTCTTCTTCGACATGGGCAACGCCTTCGCGCCCGGGACCTACACCGATCCCTCGGTGGGGCTCTGGCTCTACAAGTCCTGGGGCTTCGGCTTCCGCTGGTCCAGCCCCATCGGGCCGCTCCGCTTCGAGTGGGGCTTCCCCCTCAACCGCCGCAGGGACCCCATCACCGGGGCCTACATCGACGCTCCCGTCGACTTCCAGTTCACCATCGGCAGCTTCTTCTGACCGATCCGAGAGGAGAGAAAATGCGCAACGTCACCGTGCTCGCCGCCCTCGCGCTGGCGACCGCCATCCCCCACGCCGCCCGCGCCGAGGTCAAGATCGGCTACGTCAACCTCCAGCAGGCCGTCAGCGAGGTGGACGAGGGCAAGGCCGCCCGCGACAGCCTGAAGAAGGAGTTCGACCAGAAGCAGAAGATGCTCGACGAGAAGCAGAACGAGCTGAAGCGGATGAAGGACGACCTCGACAAGCAGATGGTCGTCATGTCCGACGACGCCAAGCGGGAGAAGGCCGCCGAGTTCGAGCGCAAGGTCAACGAGATGCAGGCGGTCTACGTGCAGATGCAGAAGGACCTGTCGGACCGCGAGCGCGACATGATGAAGCTCATCTTCGACAAGATGGAGAGCATCATCAAGGACATCGCCCAGGCCGAGGGCTACGGCTACGTGTTCGAGCAGCAGAACGCGGGCCTGCTCGTGGCCCCGCCGTCGGCCAACATGACGGCCGAGCTCGTCCGGCGGTACAACGCCAAGTACAAGGGCGGCGCGCCGGCCGCCAAGAAGTCCGACGCGAAGAAGCCGGCCGCCCCCTCCAAGTAGGAGGTCCCGTGCACTTCAGCCTCGCCGAGCTGGCGGAACGGGTCGGCGGCCGCGTCGAGGGGGACGGCTCCGTCCGCATCGGACGGGTCATGCCCCTCGAGGACGCCGGCCCCGGCGACGTGTCGTTCTTCGCGAACCGGAAGTACCTGGCCGCCTTCGAGGGCTCGAAGGCGGGCGCGGTGATCGTCGGGGAGTCGGAGACGGTGGCGCCGGGGCGCAACCTCCTCCGCTCCGGCAACGCCTACCTGGCCTTCGCGCGCGTCTCGACCCTCTTCCACCCCCCGCGTGAGCCGGTCCCGGAGATCTCCCCGCAGGCCGTGGTCTCCCCCGGGGCCACGGTGGACCCGAGCGCCGAGGTGCAGGCCCTCGCCTGGGTCGGCCCCGGCGCGCGCATCGGCGCCCGCACCATCCTCTTCCCCGGCGTGGTGGTGGGGGAGGGGGCCCGCATCGGCGACGACTGCATCCTCTACCCGAACGTGGTGGTGCGGGAGCACTGCGTGGTGGGGAACCGCTGCATCCTGCAGCCCGGCGCGGTGCTGGGCGGCGACGGGTTCGGCTTCGCCTTCGACATGGAGGGGGACGGGAGCGGCCCCCGCCACTACAAGGTCCCGCAGTCGGGCATCGCCGAGCTGGAGGACGACGTCGAGCTGGGCGCCAACTCCTGCGTCGACCGCGCCACCCTCGGGAAGACCATCGTCCGCCGCGGCGCGAAGATCGACAACCTGGTCCAGCTGGCCCACAACGTCGAGATCGGGCCGCTCTCGCTGCTCGCCTCGCAGGTCGGCATCGCCGGCTCCACGAAGGTGGGGATGGGGGTGGCCATGGCCGGGCAGG
The DNA here is from genome assembly GCA_049586815.1 of Anaeromyxobacteraceae bacterium. Lineage (GTDB taxonomy): Bacteria > Myxococcota > Myxococcia > Myxococcales > Anaeromyxobacteraceae > CAIOAK01. The sequence goes on along the minus strand of JBAVCR010000188.1, from coordinate 6,330 downwards.
TCGGCGTGGTCGGGCACATCACCATCGGCGACGGCGCCCGCCTGGGCGCGCAGGCCGGCGTGCCGAACGACGTCCCCGCGGGCGAGACCTACAGCGGCTACCCGGCCGTTCCCCACCGGGACTGGCTGCGCGAGCAGGGCGCCACCCGAAGCCTGCCCGAGCTGGTGAAGCGCGTGCGGGCGCTGGAAAAGGCCCTGAAGAACCTTCAGGAGGAGAAATGAGCGACAAGCCCGCACCCGTGATGGACGTGATGGCCATCGAGGCCCTCCTCCCCCACCGCTACCCGTTCCTGCTGGTGGACCGGGTCATCGCCATCGAGCCCATGAAGAGGCTCGTGGGCGTGAAGTGCGTCACGGTGAACGAGAACTTCTTCAACGGCCACTTCCCGGGGCACCCGGTCATGCCGGGGGTGCTCATCCTCGAGGCGCTGGCCCAGGCCGGGGGACTGCTCGTGAAGTTCTCGCTCACCGAGGACACGAGCGACAAGGTCACCTACCTCATGGCCATCGACAACGCCCGCTTCCGCAAGCCCGTGGTCCCGGGCGATCGCATGGAGCTGCACGTCGAGATCGTGAAGCAGAAGGGCGCCATCTGGAAGACCAACGGCAAGGCCATCGTCGACGGCGAGGTGGTCGCCGAGGCCGACTACATGGCCATGCTCATCGACCGGGAGAAGGGCAAGTAGCCATGGCCATCCACCCGACGGCCATCGTCTCGCCCGGCGCGGAGATCGACCCGACCTGCGAGATCGGACCGTACGCGGTCATCGGTCCCCGGGTCCGGATGGGGCCGGGGAACGCGGTCGGTCCCCACGCGCTCGTGGAGGGGAACACCGTCCTCGGCGCCGGCAACCGCATCTCCGGCCACGCCGTGGTCGGCGCCCCGCCCCAGGACCTCAAGTACCGCGGGGAGGACACCCTCCTCGAGGTCGGCGACGGCAACGTGATCCGCGAGTTCGCCTCGGTGCACACCGGCACGGTCGGCGGGGGCGGGGTCACCCGGCTCGGCAACCAGTGCCTCGTCATGGCGTCGGCGCACGTGGCCCACGACTGCATCCTCGGCAACCGGGTCATCGTGGCCACCTTCTGCGCGCTGGCCGGCCACGTGATCGCCGAGGACGGCGTGATCTTCGGCGGCGTGTCGGCGGTCCAGCAGTTCTCGCGGGTTGGCCGGCTCGCCTACGTGGGCGGGATCACGGGCGTCATGATGGACGTGGCGCCCTACCTCATGGTCGCCGGCGCCCGCGCCGAGGTGGTGGGCATCAACGTGGTCGGGCTGCAGCGGGCCGGCTTCACCGAGGAGCAGGTGGCCCGGGTGAAGAGCGCCTACAAGACCGTGTTCCGCTCCAAGCTCCCGCTCAAGGAGGCGCTCGCCCAGGTGCGCGCCGAGCTGGGTGGGAACCCGGAGATCGACCACTGGGTCGGGTTCATCGAGGCGTCGGAGCGGGGCATCCTCCGCTAGCGATGGCCACCATCGGGCTCATCGCCGGCGGGGGGCGCTTCCCCATCCTCTTCGCGGAGAGCGCCCGCAGGGCCGGTCACCGGGTGGTGGCCGCGGCCCACTTGAACCAGGCCGACCCGGCGCTCGAGAAGGTGGTCGACGGCTGCACCTGGGTGAAGCTCGGCCAGTTCGGGAAGGTGGTCGAGGTCCTGAAGGGCGCCGGGTGCAGCGAGGTGGTGATGCTCGGGTCCATCACCAAGGCGCGCTTCTTCCGCGACGCCTGGCTCGACGGGCTGGGCGTGCAGATCCTCGCCAAGCTCGCCTCCAAGACCGACGACAGCGTGCTGCGGGCCATCGCCCGCGCCCTCGAGGAGCGCGGCCTCCCGGTCACCGACCCGGCGGCCTACCTGCAGGATCGGCTGGCCCCGGAGGGGGTGATGGGGAAGCGCGAGCCCTCCGAGGAGCAGTGGACCGACGTCCGGTACGGGCTCGAGCTGGCGCGCGCCATCGGGCGGCTCGACCTGGGCCAGACCGTGGTGGTGAAGGACCGCATGGCGGTGGCGGTGGAGGCCCTCGAGGGGACCGACGCCTGCATCCGGCGAGGGGGCGAGCTGGCTCGCGAGGGTGCGGTGGTGGTGAAGGCGGTGAAGCCCGGGCAGGACCGGCGCTTCGACCTGCCCGCCGTCGGCCCCGACACCATCGACTCGATGAAGGAAGCCGGCTGCCAGGTCCTCGCCGTGGAGGCCGGGTGCACGCTCGTCATGGACCGGGAGGAGATGATCCGCCGCGCCGACAAGGCGAGGATCGCCGTCGTCGGGGTGCGCTGATGCCCTGGATCCGCGAGGTGCCGGGCGGGGTGGTGCTGGAGATCCTGGTCCAGCCGCGGGCGTCCCGCACCCGCGTGGTCGGCGAGCACGACGGGCGGCTCAAGATCCAGCTGGCGGCGCCCCCGGTGGACGGCGAGGCCAACGCCGCGCTGGTGGAGTTCCTCGCCGAAGCCCTCGCGGTGCGCCGGTCGGACGTGTCCATCGAGCGGGGCGACGCCGGCCGGCGGAAGGCGGTCCGCGTCTCCGGGGCCACCCTCCCGGCCGCCCGCGCCGCCCTGTCCTGACCGGCCGCGGTTGCTGGCCCCCTCCCGGGGGGTCATGTTATGAACCCCGCCCGATGAGCCCGAACCAGACCGAGCCCACGTCCCGTTTCCTCCGCGCCTGCCGCAAGCTGCCCGTGGACCGCATCCCGGTGTGGATGATGCGCCAGGCCGGCCGCTACCAGCCGAGCTATCGCGCCGTCCGCCAGAAGGTGGGCTTCCTCGAGCTCTGCCACTCGCCCGAGCTCATCGCCCAGGTGACCGCGTCCCCCATCGACGAGTTCGGGTTCGACGCCGCCATCCTCTTCTCCGACATCCTCATCCACCTCCCGGCCATGGGGCTCGACCTCTCCTTCGAGAAGGGCGAGAAGGGGAAGGGCGACGGCGGCCCGAAGATCGCGAACCCGGTGCGCACCCGCGCCGACGTCGACGCGCTCCGGATCCCGGATCCGGCCCGCGACCTGCCCTACGTGGCGGCGGGCATCCAGGCCATCCAGCGGGCGCTGGCCGGGCGTGTCCCCCTCATCGGCTTCGTCGGCGGTCCCTTCACGGTGGCGAGCTACGCGGTGGAGGGCGGCAGCCAGGGCTTCACCCGCCTGAAGACCCTCCTCTACACCGACCCCGCCGCCGCCCACGCCCTCTTCGACAAGCTCACCCGCGCCGCCATCGTGCAGCTGCAGGCGCAGGTCCAGGCCGGCGCGCAGGCCGTCCAGATCTTCGAGAGCTGGCTCGGCGAGCTGGGGCGCGAGGACCTCGAGGCCTACGTCTTCCCGTACCTGGCCCGCATCGCCGAGGCGGTGAAGCCGCTCGGCGTGCCTTCGATCCTCTTCTCCACCACCACGAGCACCCACGTCCCGTCCCTCGCGAAGCTGGGCTACGACGTGCTGTCGGTCGACTGGCGCATCCCCATGGCCGAGGCACGGGCCCAGGCCCCCGAGCTCGCCTTCCAGGGGAACCTCGACTCGATCCTCCTCCTCGGGCCCCAGAAGCTGCTCCTGGAGCGGACCCGGGCCCTCCTGGAAGAGGGGAGCCGCCGTCCCGGTTACATCTTCAACCTCGGGCACGGAATCACCCCGCCCACCCCGCCGGAGAACGTGAAGGCGGTGGTCGAGGCGGTCCACGCCTTCCCCGTGCCCCGTGGGTGAGCCTTGACCTCCATCCCGCCTCCCGAACTCATCCAGAAGTACGACCGGCCCGGGCCGCGCTACACGAGCTACCCGACCGCCCCGGAGTGGACCGAGGCCCTCGGCCCCACCCAGTTCGCCGAGCACCTGGCCCGCGCCGACCAGGTGAAGGGGCCGCTCTCCATCTACGTGCACCTCCCGTTCTGCCGGGAGATGTGCCGCTTCTGCGGCTGCAACGTGGTGGCCACGCACGACCGCACCCGCGCCGACGCCTACCTCGACGTGCTCGAGAAGGAGGTCGCGCTGGTGGCGGGGCACCTGCCCAACCGGCGGTCCTTCACCCAGCTCCACTGGGGCGGCGGCACGCCCACCTTCCTCGACGAGAAGCAGCTCGCCCGTTGCCACGAGATCATCACCCGCCACTTCGAGTTCGCGAAGGACGGGGAGAAGGCCGTGGAGATCGACCCGGCCATCACCACGCGCTCGCAGATCGACGCGCTGGCCGGCATGGGCTTCAACCGCATCTCCATGGGCGTCCAGGACTTCGACCCCCGGGTGCAGGAGACGGTGGGGCGCATCCAGGGCGAGAAGGAGACGGCCGATCTCGTCCAGGCCGCCCGCGACAACGGCTTCAAGGGCGTGAACCTCGACCTCATCTACGGCCTGCCCTACCAGACCCCGGAAACCTGGAAGCGCACGCTCGAGCGCATCCTCGCCATCCACCCGGATCGCATGGCGGTGTTCGGCTTCGCCTACGTGCCCTGGGTGAAGCCGCACCAGCGGCTCCTGCCCGAGGCCGCGCTGCCCAGGACCTCGGAGCGCGTGGCGCTCTTCTTCCAGGCGGTCGAGACCTTCACCTCGAGCGGCTACCGGCTCATCGGCCTCGACCACTTCGCGCTCGAGAGCGACGAGATGGCCCGCGCCCAGGACGAAGGCGTGCTCACCCGCAACTTCCAGGGCTACACGGTCCGCCCGGCCGACGACACCATCGCCTTCGGCATGACCTCCATCTCCGACCTGGGCGGCGCCTACGCGCAGAACGCCCACCGGCTGCGCGACTGGGCCGACAAGGTCGAGGCCGGGATCCTGCCGGTGGTGAAGGGCGCCTCGGTCACCGAGGACGACGTCATGCGCCGCTTCGTCATCAACCGGGTCATGTGCCTGCTCCGGCTCGACCTCCGGGAGGTGGCGGAGAAGTTCGGCCCGGCGGCCCGCGCCGAGATCGAGGCCTCCATGAAGACCGGGCTCCCGGAGCTCGTCTCCGACGGCCTCGTCACCTTCGACGGCGACGTGCTCCGCGTCACCCCCGTGGGCCAGCTCCTCGTCCGCAACGTGGCGATGATGTTCGACGCCTACCTGCCGCGGCGCGCCCAGGACAAGAAGCAGACCTTCTCACGGACCGTCTAGGATGAAGACCGCCGTCTTCCTGATGAACCTCGGAGGGCCCCGCAACCTCGCCGAGGTCGAGCCCTACCTCTACGAGCTCTTCGCCGATCCCCTGGTGGTGAGCGCGCCCTTCGGCCCGTTCCGCCCGCTCTTCGCGAAGCTGGTGAGCAAGCTGCGCGCCCCGTCTTCGGCGGAGAAGTACCAGCTCATCGGGGGGAAGTCGCCGCTCGTGGAGGGCACGGAGGCCCAGGCCCGGGCCCTCCAGGCCGCCCTCGGCCCCGACTTCACCGTCCACCTCGCCATGCGCTGCGGCCACCCCAACACCGCCGAGGGGATCCGCGACGCCCTGGCCGCCGGGGCCGAGCAGGCGGTCTCCCTGCCGCTCTACCCCCAGTTCGCGAACGCCACCACGACGAGCTCGCTCCGCGAGATGCGCCGGCTCTGGCCCCGCGAGAAGCCCCTCTTCGAGGTCTGCAGCTACCCGGACCACCCGCGCTACCTGGAGGCGTCGGCCTCCGCGCTGCGCGACGCCATCGCCCGGGTGAAGCCGGAGAACCGCGACAAGCTGCTCGTGGTCTTCAGCGCCCACGGCCTGCCCATGAGCCAGGTCGAGAAGGGCGACCCGTACCCCGGCGAGGTGGATGCGAGCGCCCGGGGCACGGCGGAGCGGGCCGGGGTGACCTCCTGGCAGGTCACCTACCAGAGCAAGGTGGGCCCGGCGAAGTGGCTCGGGCCGGACACGAGCGAGTGGCTCGAGAAGAACGCCCGGGGCCGCGCGGTGGTCACGCACCCCATCGCCTTCGTCTCCGAGCACCTGGAGACGCTCTACGACATGGACATCCTGGCGCGCGAGGCGGCCACCAAGGGCGGGGCGCTCGAGTACCACCGCGCCGCCGCCGTCGGCATCCACCCCGAGTTCATCGGGGCGCTGGCCGACGTGGTGCGCTTCACGCTCGAGGGCGCGGTTCCCGCTCCTCGCGGGTAGCCGCGGCCCGGGAGCCCAGGTCCACGGCCCCGGCGCGGGCCAGGAACCAGACCAGCGAGGCGGGGAGCCCGGGCCGGCGGAGCAGGTCGGCGACCGTCCGCGTCCCGTCGAGCGCCTGCAGGGTGGCGAGGTCGTCGGGCCCCGGCTGGAGCTCCCGGAGGACGGCGCCGGGCAGGTCGGGGAGCGGCACCGCGTCGCCGAGGGCGGAGAGCGCGTCGGCGTACGACGCCTCGTCCGCGGCGATGCGCAGCCCGGCGAGGAGAGGCGCGAGCGCCGGAACCGGCGAGGCTCCCGCCTCGTGGGCGAAC
>JBAVCR010000187.1:0-2441 GCA_049586815.1 Anaeromyxobacteraceae bacterium | reverse complement strand
GACGCCGGGCGCTGACCCCGGAACGACGCCGGGCCGCGGGAGCCCCGCGGCCCGGTCGCTTCCCGCCCGCGGTGCGGCTACTGCGTGACCGGCTTGCCCTCGGAGTACTTGAGCGGGGCCGGCTCGGGGACGGCTCCCATCCCGTGGTCGACGAAGGTCGGGATGGACGAGAGGTCGATGGCGGAGGCCTCGGTGAGGTCGAGCGGCGCGGCCGAGGAGATCGCCATGTACTCGCTCACCTGGAGTTGCTTCACCACGTACGGGCCGATGGCCGTGCCGCTCGGGACCGAGAAGGCCTTCGCCTTGATGGCATCGCTCACCTCGAAGCCGTTCCTGCGCAGGTCGTCCCAGACGTTCGGGAGGCCCTGCATCCAGTTGCCGTCGAACTGGACGGTGAACGACCGGGACTCGGAGCCGTTCGAGAGGCTCACCGCCTCGAGCCGGATCGGATCGTCGAGCCGGACGTACTCACCCGCCGCGTCGACGAGGAACTGCTGCGAGCCGCCGAAGTCCTGCCCTTGCTGCGGGTAGTCCCAGTTGTACTGGACGCCGCCCGCCTGGAGGCCCCACATGCCGGTCGCGACCTCGTCGCCGACGGCCTTGCCCGACTTGGAGTCCGAATCGACCACCGTCTTGTAGACGAGCTTCATGTACTTCGCGCTCGCCCGGTCGGTGACGAACTCGTAGGTGCTGCAGGCCCCGTTGCCGCACCACTGCTGGGCGAAGACCGTCCCGGCCGGAACGAACGTGGCGGCGTCCCACGGGTGGGCCACCGACTGGATCTCGAGCCTCACGTCGACGACCCCGTCCACGACCTTCACGACGTAGTTCGTCCCGCCGTTGTTGAAGTAGTACTCGCGGCCGGACTGGAGGGCGTAGGCCGAATCACCGCCCGGATCGAAGGTGGCGGTCCAGGTCTGCGTGTCGAAGGACGCCACGGTCTTCCTCACCCAGCCCGTGCCGTTCCAGCTGATGTAGATGGGCCCGCCGATGTTGACCCAGAGCTGCGCGCCGGCGCTGAACGGGTACGGCGTGGCGCTCGTCCGCACGGGGTGCGGCGCCCCCATCGCCTGCATCGCCTCGTAGAGACCCGGGCCCGCGGGGCCGTTCGCCTCGTAGACGAGGGTCACCTGCCGCTGCTGCGCCATGTCCCAGAAGTTGATCATGACGTTGCGGCGACTGTCCTGAGGATCGTTCTGCCAGGCCGAGAAGTCGGTCACGACGCCGGAGCCGGCTCCGCAACTGTAGGTGAATCCAGGGACGGGGCCCGCGGGGGGCGGGCCCGACGGAGGCGTGTACGGGCTCTGCGTCGGGTTGGTGCACCAGCTCCTGTTCGTGCCGTCGAAGGTCACCTGGAAGTTCTGGCTGTCCCACGTCTCCACCACGAGCCCGGCCAGGTCGGAGAGCGAGGCCGGGGAGTAGTCGCGCTTCACCAGGATGCCCGTGAACTTCGGGCTCACGGTGTACTCGGGGGCGACCTGGTTCGGCGGGACGTCGGCCTTCGCCACCCGCGTTCCGGCCGGCACCTCCTGCCCGTTGCCCCAGACCTGGTGGCGCCCCTGCCAGGCGCCGTAGTAGCCGAACATCTCGGCGCCGGACGCCGAGCGGATGGGGAATCCGAAGCGGCGCGTCTTCGACACGTCGGCGCCGGTGGTGGCGTCGAAAAGGCCATAGCGGTTCACGATGTCCACGAACGAGTGGCGGTCCTTCGTGACCGCGTCGGCGCTTCCCTTCTTCAGGGTCACCTTGGCCGCGTCGTACACGTAGGCGACCGGGACCGCCGGGGGAACGCAGCTCGGCGACTGGCAGGTCTCCCAGTCCGGGTAGATCACCTTGCCGGAGCCTGCCTGCGCCGACTTCACCAGGACGCCACGGGTCTCGTTGGGCGTGCCGCCGTCGCCCGGCTCCGACTGGCTCATCCTCACCACGGCGCGCCCCTGGGCGTCGCGCGCCGCCGAGGCCACGAAGCGGAAGGGCACCGCCTCGAGGACCTTCACGTCCATCCGCCACACGCCGTAGTCGGTGTACGAACCGTCGCCGTTCTGGGTCGGGGCCGTCTCGATGACCACCTTGGCCTGGATGGTCGCGGGCTGGTTGTCCTTGCCCATGGGCATGCGGAACCATGCCTTCACCACGTTCGGCTCGCTCGCCGACGCCCGCGTCGACTCCACCACCCACTTCACGAGGCGCTTCTGGTCCTGACTCTTCTCGTCCTTCTCCTCCCAGGTGACCATGGCGGCGTAGGCGCCCTGGTTCAGCACGGCCGGATCGTCGTAGTGGGTCTGCGCCATCGCGTTGAAGACGGTGTTCAGGATCTCGAACTGGCTGAGCGAGCGCTCGCTCACGAACTTGAAGGTGGGCGCGAGCTCGTAGTCCGAGCCGGCCGGGAGGGTCACCGTGGAGCGGCCGGGCGCAGCGCGCAGCATCGCCGCGCGCAGGGC
>JBAVCR010000186.1:0-11940 GCA_049586815.1 Anaeromyxobacteraceae bacterium | reverse complement strand
GATCCCTCTGCGGTGCGCCTCTTGGTGGAGGAGGCCTATCGCTCGAACGCCGCGGTGTGCGGACGCTGGCGATCCGCGGCACCCGCTGAGCGACGGGGGCCGCCCCCCACCCGGGGACCTCAGTGGTTCACGCCGTGGGCGATGCGGTCGGTGCGCAGGCCGCCCGGGCCCCAGGAGAAGAGCGCGTTCCAGGCCCGGCCCTTGATGCGGTCGACGGGGACCGGTCCGAAGACCCGGCTGTCGGCGCTGTGGTCGCGGTGGTCGCCCACGAGGAAGACCGTGCCCGGGGGCACCACCGTGGGCGGGACGTCGCCGCATTCCACGCCCGGGGTGCAGTAGGTGAGGTAGCGGTGCTTGCCGAGCTGCTCCTCGGCCGCGGTGCAGCGCTCCTCGCGCCACGGGCCGCCCTCGAGGCGGTTCTCGTACTTGCAGGGACCGTCGACGGGGCGGCGCGGCACCGGCTTTCCGTTCAGCCAGAGAGCGCCGTTCCTCACCTCGACCGTGTCGCCGGCGACGCCGACGACCCGCTTGATGAGGTCGTCGTTGCGGGGGTTTCCCGGGGGCGCGAGCAGGACCACGATGTCGCCCCGCTCCGGGGACGACCACATCACCTGGGCCCGGTCGGTGAAGGGGAGCCGGGCCCCGTAGGCCCACTTCTCCACGACCACGTAGTCCCCGATCTGCAGGGTGGGGATCATCGAGCCCGACGGGATGTAGACGGCCTCGTAGAGCAGCGTCCGGAAAGCGAGAACGGCGAGGATGGTGACGACCCAGCCCTGGATCTCGCGCTTGACCTTCGCCTTGTCCACGCCTGCCGAGGCCCCTTCCCTTACTCCGTGCGCATGGCCTCGACCGGGTCGAGGCGGCTCGCGCGGATGGCGGGGTAGATGCCGAACACGACGCCCGCCCCGGATGCGGAGAGCAGGGAGAGTAGCACCGCCCACGCCGGGACGCTCGCAGGAATGGCCCAGACCTCCCGGGCCAGGATGGCGCCGCCCCCGCCCAGGAGCACCCCCAGGACACCGCCCAGCAGGGACAGGGTGATGGCCTCGATGACGAACTGGGACAGGATGCGGCGGCGCCGGGCGCCGAGCGCCATGCGGACCCCGATCTCGCGGGTCCGCTCCGCCACCGAGACCAGCATGATGTTCATGACGCCGATCCCGCCCACCACGAGGGCGAGCAGGGTGACCGCGAAGGTGGCGGCCGCCACCACGCCGGCGAACTGGTTGAAGGTGCCGGTGAGGGTCTCGTTGCTGTAGATGTCGAAGTCGTTCTCCTGCAACCCGCGCAGGCCGCGGAGGGTCCGGAGGCGCGTGATCACCTCGTCCTGGGCCTTCTGGAAGTGCTCGGGTGCGCTGGCCTGGATGGCGATGTTGTGGTTCGTGACCTTTCCGCGCACCTGGTAGTACTGGTCGATCGGGAGCAGGACCCAGCCGTCCTGGCTGCCCCCCAGCGTGCTGCCGCGCCGTTCCGCCACCCCCACCACGGTGAAGGGCGCGGAGCGGACCCGGATCTCCTGGCCCACGGCGCTCTCCCCCGGGAAGAGCACGTCGGCCACGTCGGCTCCGATCACCGCCACCCGTCCACCCAGGGTGATGTCGGTGTCGGTGAAGAAGCGGCCGTCGGCGATGGTGATGGCGTTCGCGTACTGGTAGTCGGGCACGCCGCCCCAGACCCCGACGTTGGGCTTGGTGGCGCGGTCGCGGGTGGCGATCCGCTCGGGCCGGCCGTTGTGGTAGGCCTCGATCGAGACGTGTCCCACGTGCGGCAGCGATCGCAGCGCCTCTCCCTGCGCCCGGGTGAGATCGGGCCGCTTGGCGTACTTGGCCCGGTCGACGTGGCCGAAGGTGGCGGGCCACTTCTGGACCTGGAACGACCCCGCCCCGAGCCCCTCCAGGTCCTTGTTCACGGCGATGCGGAAGCCCTCCACGAGCGACATCATGGCCACCACCGTGGCGGCGCCGATGACGATGCCGAGCAGCGTGAGGAGCGAGCGCAGCGGGTTTCCCTTCAGCGTGCTGAAGGCGAGCCCCAGGTTGTCGAGGAAGCCTCTCATTCGTAGCGCAACGCCTCCACCGGATCGAGGTTGGCGGCGCGCCAGGCGGGCCAGATTCCGAAGAGGAGCCCGGTGGCGGTCGAGAAGGCGATGCCGAACACGACCGCGGCTGGCGTGGCGGCGGCGGCCAGCGGGGAGAGGAGCGCGACGAGCATCGCCACCGCCAGCCCGACCGCGGTTCCGAGCGCGCCGCCCAGCGCGGCCACCCCGGCCGACTCGATGAGGAACTGCATGAGGATGGTGCTGCGACGCGCCCCGAGCGCCCGGCGCACGCCGATCTCGCGGGTCCGCTCGTGGACCGAGACCAGCATGATGTTCATGATCCCGATGCCCCCCACGACGAGGGTGATGAGCCCGACGCCCACCGCCATGCCGTAGAGGGCTCCGGTGAGCTGCTTGTAGAGCTTGAGGAACTGCTCCTGCCGGTTGAAGGCGAAGTCGTCGGGCTTTCCCGGCAGGACGTGCCGGGCCCGGCGCAGGATGGGGGTGAGCTCGCTCTCCAGCTCGGCGATCTTCCCGGCCGGGGCCGCCACCGAGAGGACCATGTTGCGCTGCGCCCCGAAGATGCGGCCGAAGCTCGGGTAGGGCATGACCGCCACGTTGTCGAGCGGCATTCCGAGCAGCTGCCCCTGCCGCTCCAGCACCCCCACCACCTGGAAGGGCCGGCCGGCCACGAGCACCTTCTTGCCCACCACCGCGGTGGCGGGCTCGCCGGGGAAGAGGCGGTCCATCACGTCGGTGCCGAGCACCACCGCGGGGCGCGCCAGCTCCACGTCGCTCGAGACCAGGAAGCGCCCGGCCTGGACCGCGCCGCCGTTCGCGTTCAGGTACTCCTCGGTGGTGCCGCGGACGACCACGCTCTCCAGCTCCACGCCGCCGCGGGCCACCTTGCCCCGCGTGCCCACCATGGGGGCGACCGAGAGCGCGAGCTGCGACTCGCGCTGCACGGCCTTCAGCTCGGTGGCGGTGATCTTCTTGCGGTTCCGGTACATCCACCAGGTGTCGTCGCTCTGGATCCAGGGCTGCCGGTCCACGTAGAGGGTGTGGGCGCCCAGGAACTGGATCTGCTCCTCGAAGCTCCTGTTGAGCCCCTGGATGATGGCCACGATGGCGATCACCGTCGAGACCCCGATGACGATGCCGAGCGTGGTGAGGAAGGTGCGCATGCGCGCGCCGGTCAGGGCGCCGAAGGCGATCCGGAAGCTCTCGACGAGCTCCGCCCAGGCGCGCCGGACGGTCTTCACGCCACCGCTCCCGCCGCGTGCGCCGGGCCCTGGGGCACGCCGATGGTGGCCACCTCGGCGCCCGGGCCGTCGGCCACGACCTTTCCATCGGAGAGGCGGATGGCGCGCGGGCAGCGGGCCGCCAGGCGAGGCTCGTGGGTGACGAGCATGATGGTGTGGCCGCTCCGGTGCAGCTCCCCGAAGAGCCGGATGATCTCCTCGCCGGTGGCGCTGTCCAGGTTGCCGGTGGGCTCGTCGGCGAGGAGCAGGGAGGGGTTCCCCACCAGGGCGCGGGCGATGGCCACGCGCTGGCGCTGGCCGCCGGAGAGCTCGTTCGGCTTGTGGTGCATGCGGTTCGCGAGCCCCACCGCCTCGAGCGCCTTCACGGCCTTCTCCCGCCGCTCCTTGCGCGGGAGGCCGCGGTAGACGAGCGGGAGCTCGACGTTGGCGAGCGCGGTGGAGCGCGAGAGGAGCTGGAAGGTCTGGAAGACGAAGCCGATCTCGTTGTTGCGCAGGTCGGCGAGCTGGTCGTCGGAGAGGTGCTCGACGTCCTTCCCGTTGATCCGGTACGAGCCGCCGCTGGCCGTGTCGAGCGCGCCGATGAGGTTCATGAGCGTGGACTTCCCGGAGCCGGACTGGCCGACCACCGCCACCCACTCGCCGCGGCGGACGTCGAAGGAGACGCCGTCGAGGGCGCGGACCTCCTCCTCCCCGACCTTGTAGACGCGGGTCAGGTTCTCGACGGAGATGAGAGGGGCCTCGGTCACGACCCGCTGCTCCCCTTCTTGGCGTCCCCGGAGACCTTGGGCGCATCCTTGCCCTTGTCCTTGGACTTCTCCTTCTCCTCGTCCTTCACCGGCTTGCCGTCGGCGAGGTCGCGGGAGAGGAGCTTGTAGGGCCCCTCCACGACCACGTCTCCCTCCTTCACGCCGGAGACGAGCTCGATGTCGTTCTCGCTGGCGAGCCCGGTCTCGACCCGGCGGACCCGGGCCTTCCCGTCCTCGACCACGAACACCACCTTCTGCTGGGGCTCGCGGAGCGTCTTCTTCGCCGCCGTCCCGCCGGCCTCCCCCTCGGGCGGCCCGCCGTCCTTCGGCTCCTTGCCCTGGGCGAGCTGCTTCTCGCTGCGCACCGTCACCGCCTGGAGCGGGACGATGAGGGCCTGGTCGCGGGTCTCGGTGGAGATGGTGGCCTGGCCGCTCATGCCCGGGAGGGCGCCCGGCACGTTCACGGTGAGGGCGATGCGGACCGGGAAGGTGGTGACCTCGGCCTCGGTGCCGGCGTTCTTCACCGTGGCGTTCTTGGCGATCTCGATGACCTGGGCCGGGAAGCGCTTGTCCGGGAAGGCGTCGATCTCGATCTCGGCCGGGTCGCCCTCGTGGAGGTGGACCACCTCGTGCTCGCCGACCTCCACCTTCATCTCCATGCTGGAGAGGGTGGCGATGATGACGATGGGGTCCTCGTTGAAGTCGGAGCCGCGCACCCGCTCGCCCACCTGCTTCAGCCGGGAGGTGAGGATGCCGTCGATGGGGGCGGTGAGGGTGGTGAAGGAGAGCAGGTAGCGGGCCTCGGAGAGGCTTGCCTGGGCGTTCTTGATCCGGTCCTTCGCGGCCTGGACGCGCGCGGCCGCGCCGTCGCGCTCGGCCACGATCTTCTCCAGCTCGGCGGTGCTGGCGCTGTCGGCCTTGACGAGCCGCTCCACGCGCTTCACGTCGGCGTCGAGCCTGGCCAGGTTGACCTCCTCCAGGGCGAGCTCGGAGCGGGCGCTCTGCTCGAGCGCCTCGCGCTGGTGGAGCTGGGCCTCGTAGCGCCGGGAGTCGATGCGGCCGATGTACTGCCCCTTCTTGATGGTGTCGCCCTCGCGCACCGGCAGGTCGAGGAGGTCGCCCGAGAGGTTGGAGGAGAGCTTCACCTGGGTGGCGGCCTGCAGCTTCCCGGCTGCCGACACCTTGCGGGTGATGGGACCCTTCCGCACCGTCGCCGTCTGCACGGTGACCGGCGGCTCCTTCCTGGGCGCGAGGGATGCGCCCACGATGCCCACCACGGCGATCACGAAGACGGCGGCGATGATGCGCTTGGTCCAGGACATGGTCCGCGTTCCTTTCGGCTACAGCGCGCCGCCCACGGCGCGATTCAGGTCGGCGCGGGCGATGATGGCGTCGATGCGGGCGGTGAGCAGCGAGAGCTCGGCCCGGGTGAGGTTGAGCAGCGCGTCGCGGATCTCCACCTGCGTGGCGGCGCCGGCGTCGAAGCGGCGCTCGGCGAGCAGCAGGCTCTCGCGGGCCGACTTGAGGTTCTCCTCGGCCAGCGTGGCCGAGGTGGAGAGGACCTTGTAGCCGGTGCGGGAGCGGGCGATCTCGCTCGTCACGTTGAGGAGGTCCTGCTCCGACTGCAGCTTCGTGCGCTCCTCGAGGAGGCTGGCGCGCTGCACGGCGGCGCTGGTGGCCCGCCCCTCGAAGAGGTTCCAGTTCACCAGGATGCCGAAGCTCGCCACGTACTGGCCGGTGGGGTCGCCGTAGACGCCCTGGGTGCCGGCCAGGTAGGGGCCCTGGCGGTTGTAGGCGGCCTGGGCGGACACGGCGGGCCAGTAGCCGGCCTGGGCCACCGTGACCTCCTCCGTCGCGGCGCGGATGCGCTGGGCGTCGGCGGCGAGCAGCGGGCGCTTGCGCCGCGCCAGGTCGACGAGCGCCTCCTGCGGGGGCGGCTCCTGGAAGGTGGTGGTGTCGAGCGCCGCGGGGGGGATCACGCCCAGGTCCGGGTCGGCGCGACGGCCCAGGGCGACGGCCAGCGCCACCCGGGCGTCGGACACCCGGGACAGCTGCTGCTCGGCGGCGATGCGGTCGTTGCCCAGCGTGACCCGCGCCGCGTAGGTGTCGCTCCGGGGCGCGCGCCCGGCCTCGTAGAGGGCGTTGGTCCGGCGCACCAGCTCCTCGCTGCGCTTCACCGCCTCCTGCAGCACCTTCAGGCTCCGCTCGGCCCGGACCACCTCGTAGAAGCGCTGGGTGACCTGGAACGCCACCGTGAGCGAGGCCTCGTCGTAGGTCTTGTCGGCGGCCCGGAGCAGGGCCTTGTACTTGGCGATGGTGGCCCAGTTCCGCATGCCGTCGAAGAGGGGCACCTTGAGCGCGAGACCGAAGGCGTAGTTCTCGAGGTACTGGCCCGGCACCTCCTGCAGCGAGAGCTCGTAGTTGACGGAGAAGGAGCCGTCCGGGTTCGGCGTGAGGCTCTTGATGGTGGAGATGTTCTGGATGCTCGGTGCCGTGTAGACGCCGCCGAAGGTGGCCGAGAGGTCGAGGCGGGGGAGCACGCCGGCGTAGCTCCCGTACTCGTCCACGCCGGCCAGGGAGCGGTCGGTCCCGGCGATCCGGAGCTCGACGTTGGCCTTGGCCGCAGCGGTGAGCGCGTCGTCGAGCGTGAGCGGCGCGTCGTCGGGTGCTCCGAGCAGGAGCGGCAGGATGAGGAGGATGGAGTGCATGTCTACCTCGGGCCCGCGAGCACGGGGAGCGCCACGCGGAACACCGCCACGTAGGAGAGCCAGAGGACGGTGACCGTCACGAGCGAGCGCCGCAGGGAGACGCGGGCCAGGCCGGCCATGCCGGCGCCGACGATCCAGACCGCCCAGACCGAGAAGATGTCGACGGCGCCCAGGAAGGAGGCGATGGGCCCCTGGGTCCCGGCCGGCATCGCCGCGCCCAGGTTGGCGGGGAGCAGCGTGGCGAGCTGCTCGGGCATGATGCTCCCGCGCACGAGGAGCGCCGGCACGGTGAGGATCGACTCGATGGCCCCGGGGAGCAGCGCCCAGCACATCACCGTGAAGGTCTCGGGGAATCCCGGCCGGGCCCCGACCACCCGGAAGGCCATCCAGACGAAGAAGGCCGCCACGAGCGCCGAGAAGGCCGTGCCGAAGGCCGCGCCGGTGTAGGTGGCGAGGGCGGCCACCTTGCCGGCCTGCTCGAGCTTCACCTCGCGATCGTGCGGCGTCATCTGGGCCGCGCCCTCGCTCCGGTCGAGCGCCTCGGCGGCGGCCCGCTCGAAGTCGATGCGGGGCACGGCGACGATGGCGAAGACGAGCGCCGCTGCGGTCGCGAGCAGGAGCGGCACGAGATACTGCCGCTGCTCCGCTGCACGGGGGAGCTTCGTCGTCGGCTGGAAGAGCGGGTTCTTCGCGAGGGTGTCGGCGGACATTGGGCTCCCGTGCGTGCGGACGCCCCAACGGAGGAGGAGCGCCCTTATTTCACCGACATGTGAGGGGTGGTGCGGGGCTGGCTGGCCTTCGGTGGGGAACCGCCAGGATTCCCTGGTCATTCCGGGGGAGTAAGGACGCGGCATCGTCTACCACGAGGACGGGCCCGCTGCCACGGATCGTGGGCCCGGGCCCAGCCCGGATGGGGGCCGGCGTGGCGGCGGGCCCGCCGGGTGCCCTAGCGCCGGACCGCGACCTCGAGCCGCCTCCCGAAGACCTTCCGGAAGAGCGCCCCTTCCCGCTCGGCGTCCCACACCTCGAGGTCGGTGGGCTGCCGGGAGCGGAGCTCGACCCGTACGGCTCCCCCGGCGGCGCGGGCCCGGACGCTCCGCACGACCTGGTGGTGGCTGCGGTCGCAGGAGTCGGCGAGCCGGAGCAGCGTGGCGAGCTTGCGGACCATCCGGAACTCGGCCGGGGGGAGGAGCCGGAGGTCGGGGCGCTCCCGGTCGGGCGGGCTGCGCCGGTGGTAGCGGGCGACGAGCGCCACGAGGCCGCGCTCCCGGTCGGAGAAGCCGGGGATGTCGCCGTTCGCGATCAGGTAGAAGGTGTGCTTGTGGTGCTTCGAGTAGCTGACGGCGCTCCCCACGTCGTGGAGCAGCGCCGCCGCCTCGAGCACCGGCCGCGCCGCCGCCGGAAGGCCGTGCAGCCCGGCCAGGTCGTCGAAGAGCCCGAGCGCGACCCGGGCCACCTGGTCGGCGTGCTCCTCGTCGAAGTCGAAGCGCCGGCCGAGGGCGCGGGCCGCCTCGCCGGTGCTGGCGTCGGGCCCCGTGCGCGCCTCCCGCTCCAGCATGTCGACGAGCAGCCCCTGGCGGAGGCCGGTCTCGACCGAGGTCACGCTCTCGAGCCCGAGCCGGTCCATGAGCGCCTCGAGGACCACCGCCCCGGCCACCACGATCTCGGCCCGTCGCGCGTCGAAGGCCCGTCGCCGCTCCTCGAGCCCCATGGCGGCGAGCTCGTCCACGACGCGCCGGATCCGCTTGCGGGTGGCGACGCGGCGCCCGTCGGCGGCGGCGTGGGCGACGATGGTCCCGATGGTGCCGGAGCTGCCGAGCGCGCGGCGCGGATGGGCGAAGCGGGGCAGCGACCGCTGGAAGGCCTCGGCGGCGAAGGTGCGCATGAGGGCGAGACGCTTGCGGGGGATCTTTCCCGAGGCGTCGAAGACCTCGGTGAGTCGGACCGATCCGATGGCCACGCTGTACAGGCTCGTGGGGTGATCACCCACCGCGACGGCGATCTCGGTGGAGCCGCCCCCGATGTCGACGACGAGGTTGCGGGCCCGCGACGGCTGCCCCCGCAGCACCCCGAGCGCGATGAGGCGCGCCTCCTCCTTGCCGGAGATGACCTCGAGGTCGAGCCCCGTCGCGGATCGGACGCGCGCCACCACGTCCGGCCCGTTCTTCGCCTCCCGGATCGCGCTCGTGGCGACCGCCCGGACCAGTGCGCGGTGCCGGCGGGCGAGCGCGGCGTACCGGCGCAGCGTGGAGACGAGCCGCTGCTCCACCTCCCGCGGGATGCGGCCCGTCTTGAAGACCCCCTCGCCGGGACGGACCGGGTCCCTCTCGGAATGGATCAGGTCGAACGAGCCGTCGGGGAGCGGGCGCGCCATCTCCAGCCGGACCGCGTTCGTACCGACGTCGATGGCGCAGAGAATCCGGGAGAGGGGTCCGCGCGGGGAGAGGGGGCTGCGCGAGGTGGGCACGGCAGGGAAGGCTAACGCGGCGCCACGAGCAGGACCGTGGAATCTCGGGAGCAGGACGGCCTCCCGGAAGGGCTCCGGGCCCCGAAGGGGTGCCAGCCGGAAGTCGATCACCAAGGCGGCATCGTCGCCCGGTCCCGCCGGGAACGGGGTGAACGATTCGCAACGAGTCCTCCACCATTCCGTGCCGGACACGTGGCCCGACGCCGGGGCTCCCCGTTAGGAAGGGCCGATGCGCCTCGTGCTCGCCGTCGCCGCCTGGACGGTCGTGTCCAGCTTTCCGCAGGGCCAGCTCTACCGCCTCGAGCGGGAGGGTTCCGACGTGGTCGCTCTCCGGGCCGTGGGCACGCTGAAGGCCCCGGCCTGGGCGGTGCGCGAGGTCCTGCTCCACGCCTTCGAGAGCGACAGGCTCTCGCCCTACCTGGCCCACCGCAAGGTGCTCCACGTCGAGGGCTGCCGCCCCGGCGGGACCGACCTGCCCGGCTGCAGGAAGGTCTGGGTCTACGAGCGGTACGAGCCCCCGCTCATGAGCCCCCGCGACTACGCCTTTCGCATGGAGGTGGCCGTCGACGACGTCGAGGACGGCGGCGACTTCGACCTGCGCTGGCAGCTCGACGAGAGCCACGGCGCCCCGCCGGAGGGGGCCACCCACATGAAGCGGAACACCGGCGGCTGGGAGATCTCACCGGCGGGCAAGGAGGAGAGCCGCTTCACCTACCGGATCGACATCGATCCGGGCGGCAGCGTCGCCTCCTGGATCGTCAACATGGCGAACAAGTCGCAGGTCCCCTCGGTCATCGCCGCCGTCGAGGAGCTGGCGCGGGAGAAGGCGCTCGCCCGGGCTCGTGCCGCGGCCCCACGCTGACCGCAGAGAGGGTAGAGTCGGGGGATGTACCGGACGACCCCGAGGGCGGCCGCCCTCGCCGCCCTTCTCTCTCTCGCCGCGTGCAGTGAGCCCGCCGGACCGGACTTCACCGTGACCGTCGTTCCCGGGATCGCCGCGGTCGACCCTGGAAAGACCTGGCAGTTCGCCGTCATCGTGACCGGGATCGAGAACGACAACGTCCGCTGGGCGGTGCAGGAGGCCGGCGGAGGGACCATCACCTCGGGCGGGCTCTACACCGCGCCCGCCACCGCGGGGACCTTCCACGTGGTGGCGACGAGCGTGGTGGACCGATCCCGGCAGGGAACGGCCACCGTCCAGGTGGGAAGCTCGGCGGTCTGCACCCTCGAGTCCCCGCAGCCGAGCGCGCTCCCGGCGTCACAGGTGCTCGCGCTCGGCGCACACGCCGTCGGCGAGACCGTGACCTTCGACGTGCCGGCCGGCACGGGCAGCGTCACCATCCTCCAGCAGGGAACGGAGCAGCTCGCCGCCCGGCAGGTCACCTGGCAGGGGACGGTCGTCGACAACACCGTCATCCCGCTCACCGTGAGCGTGAACGGCACGCTCTTCTTCGACGACAACGTCGTTCCCCCCGACGACCCGGCGAGCTGGGGATCGCCCGACGGGATCGGCGCCATCTACTCCTTCATCCCCTCCCCCTGGACCGGTGCCATGACGGTCCCCAACACCTCCAACATGCTCGAGCACGTGGCCGCCACGGGAGGGGTCCCGTCCGGGACGTGGTCCGTGGTGGTGAACGACTACGCGGAGGAGTGCAGGGTCATCGGATCGCCGACCTGCGTCGTCGGAGACGGCACCACGACCTACCCGCCGGGCCGCTACGACCTCCAGGTTCTCCTGAAGCCGGGCGCCGTGGCCCCCGCCGGGGCCATGGACGTCGACCTCTACCTGGTGACGAACCGCTACACCGCGGCGACCGCCGGGGCAGATCCCTCCATGACCCGCATGCGCCAGACGCTCGCGGCGTACCTGGCCCGCGCCGGGATCACCCTCGGGACGGTGCGGTTCGTCGACACCTCGGCCGAGGTGAAGGCGCGCTTCGCGGCCGGCGTCGACATCGACGACCTGGGCGTCTGCGGCGAGGTGGCGACGGTGCTCCGCCTCTCCGGGCCGGGCAACGCGATGAGCCTCTTCCTCGTGAACAGCCTGACGTCGCAGCAGGGCGGGTACACGGTGGTGGGCCAGGACGGCACCATCCCCGGCCCGGCCTCGGTGGGCGGGACCGTGGCGAGCGGCGCGCTCGTCTCCCTCGCCAACCTGACCTACACCTCCGGTCCCACCGCCTGCCAGGGCGCCATCGACCTGGCGGGCTGCGGCGCCGACGTGACGGCCTACATCGGGGCCCACGAGACCGGGCACTTCCTCGGCCTCTACCACGTGACCGAGAGCTTCGGGACCCTCTTCGATCCGGTGAAGGACACCCCGATCTGCACGTGCCCGGCCTGCGCTCCCGCGAGCCAGCAGGCGAACTGCTTCACGGGCACGATCACGCCGGGCACCTACGAGGTGGACAACGCCGATTGCACGAGGAACCTCGTCGATCCGGCCAGCACCTGCGGCGGGGGAGACAACCTCATGTTCTGGCTCGTCGACTACCTGCGCTCCAGCGGGACCCTCTCGGCGCAGCAGGCGAGCATCATGCGGGCGAGCCCGCTCGTCCGATAGGAGCCACCATGAACGCACCCCTCGGGCTCCTCGCCGCCCTCCTCCTCGGAGCCCCCGCCGCCCCGGCCCCCACCGACGCCGAGGTGCGGGCCCACGCCGAGGCGCTCCTCGGCGCCATCGACCGCCCGGTGTCCGCAGCCCGCTGGAAGG
>JBAVCR010000185.1:0-2854 GCA_049586815.1 Anaeromyxobacteraceae bacterium | reverse complement strand
GCGCTCGCCGCGCTCGCCGCGGCCGGGACGGCCCGCGCCGACGGCATCGGCGCCACGGCCGAGGTGAACTTCTCGAGCGGGACCCTCACCATCACCGACGCCACCGGGCGGTCCTCCACGCTCGAGTCCATGCTCGTGCCGCAGAGCTACCGGCTCACCCTCGACAAGCAGCTCTACCCGTTCCTCGTCCTGAACGGCTACGCCCTCTACCAGTGGACGCCGAGCTGGAGCCGGACGGACGCCGGGGAGGGGGAGACGAGCTCGAACCGCTGGAGCGTCTTCGCGAGCGCGGTCATCGGGCCGCCCATCTTGAACGCCACGCCCTACTACCTGCGCCGCCAGGAGTTCGCGACGAGCACCTCCGGCGGCTTCTCCCTGCGCACGCCCACGCTCGTGAACCAGGCCTACGGAGTCTACGCCGGGTGGTCGCCGGCCGGGCTCCCGTTCCTCTCCCTCCAGCTCGGAAACACGGAGAACTTCGACGCCCAGCGCTCGTTCCGCGACACGCGCACGCAGGACGTCAACGTCTCCCTCACCTACCTCGACGTGGAGAACCTGGCGCTCCGCTACGCGCTCCGCTACTCCCACGGCAACGACTACATCAACGGGACGGTGACCGACGACCTGAGCCAGGGAGCGCAGGTCCAGTGGTCCGACACCTACTGGCAGCGGCGCATCCTCACCTCGCTCAACTACACGCTCGGCTACCGCACCGGGAAGGTGCAGGCGGGGTCGGGCGGACTGGTGAGCATCCAGCAGTTCCCGGTGGGCGGTCTCTCGCTCGTGGAGACCTTTCCGAGCCTTCCGTCCCAGGACACCCTCGCCCCGAACGCCGCGCTCATCGACGGCGACCTCCTCGCCCCGGCCGGCATCGACATCGGCTTCGGCCCGAGCCTCGCCGGGGACCAGAACTTCCGCGACATGGGGGTGGTCTTCGCGAACGCCAGCACCGAGGTGAACGTGATGCGCCTCTGGGTGGACCAGCAGCTGCCGCCAGAGGTGGTGGCGGGGTTCGCCTTCACCGCCTGGCAGAGCGACGACAACCTGGTCTGGACCCAGCTCCCGCTCGCTGGCCCGGTCACCTTTGGCGTCTTCGAGAACCGCTTCGAGATCTCCATCCCGCGCACCCAGTCGCGCTACCTCAAGGTGGTGACGAAGCCGCTCTCGACCGCGATCACGGTCGATCCCCGCTTCGCGGCCATCCGGGTGACCGAGCTCCAGGCCTTCCTGGTGGTCCCGGCGGACCAGGCGCCCCGGTACAGCGAGCAATGGGGCGGGAACTTCAGCGGCAGCGCCCGGGTGACGCTCTGGCAGGACTGGAACCTCGCCTACACGCTCGCACTCGCCGCCTCGCACCAGAACTCCTTCGCGCTGCAGGACTGGAGCGTCCTCAACTCGCTCGGCGCAGGGCGCAACGTGACGCGGGACGTGTCGATCTTCGCCCAGGCAAGCCGCTCCGACTCGATGCAGTCGAACCAGCCACACGTGGCGGTGAACCGCTGGAGCGCCCAGGTCGCCTACAACCCGTTCCCCACGCTGGGGGGCTCCTTCACCTACTCCGGGCAGCTCGGGCAGCTCTACGTGGGGCAGGTCCTGTCGAACTCGGTCACGGTGGTCGGGAACGTGACTCCGTGGCAGGGGGTCAACCTGTCCGCGACGGCCGGGTACGCCTGGGCGAGGGACGAGATCGGCCGGACGCTTCAGAGCCCGAACGGCACCGTGTCGCTCACGCTCGTGCCCATGCAGGCGCTCTCCATCAACGGAACCTGGGGGGTCTCGTCGTCCATCGCCATTACCCCGGGCGGGCTCGTTCAGTCGCAGCGCACCACCTCGCTGCAGGGGAACGTCGCCTTCACGCCGGTCCGGGCCCTCTACTTCAACGCCGGGATCATCCGCTCGGCCGGGTCCGACCAGGGGCCCCAGACGCTCCTCAACTTCGGGGCCGGGTTCTCTCCCTTCACGGGCGGCCAGCTCCTCGTCCGTTTCGGGTACGACGAGAACCTCGACACCCAGGCCCAGATGCGCAACCGCGTCTTCGGCCCCAGCCTTCGCTGGAACATCCGCACCGGGACCTACCTCGACGTCGCCTACACCTGGAACGACTCCGTCCAGCCCGCGCTCCTCACCCAGTCGCGAAACCTCTTCGCCACGCTCTTCGTCACCCTGAACTGAGCCGCCGCAACGCCACTCCTCCGAGGTACTGACATGCGCAAGTCGATCACGCGAATCCTGGCCCCGGCCGCACTGCTGGCCGCCCTCTCCGCCTGTGCGTCGTCCGGCCACCGCTACCAGGACCGGAACATGGACTTCGGCTCCGTGCGGACGGTGGGGGTCATGCCGTTCCAGAACCTCTCCCGCGACAACCTGGCCGGCGACCGGGTCCGCGACGTGTTCGTGAGCGCGCTCCTCGCCAGCGAGGCGGTCTACGTGGCGCCGAACGGGGAGGTGGCCCGGGCCATCGGGAAGGTGGGCGTGGCGAACCCCACCGCCCCGAGCGCCGACGAGGTGGTGAAGCTCGGCCAGGCGCTCAAGGCCGAGGCCATCATCACCGGGACCGTGAAGGAGTACGGCGAGGTCCGCTCCGGGACCGCCACCGGCCTCGCCATCTCCCTCAGCGTCCAGATGCAGGAGGCCTCGACCGGAAAGGTCATCTGGACCGGCACCACCACGAAGGGCGGCGTGAGCTTCTCCGACCGGCTCTTCGGCGGCGGGGGCAACCCCATGAACTTCCTCACCGAAGAGGCGGTCGATGACCTCCTCAACAAGCTCTTCAGGTAGGTTGGTGCGCCTCCTCGCCATCCTGGCGGCCGCGGCGACGGCGGCCTGCGCCGGCGCGCCCCCCGCGCCCACGGCC
>JBAVCR010000184.1:0-1945 GCA_049586815.1 Anaeromyxobacteraceae bacterium | reverse complement strand
AGTCCGCGCACGGCCGGGGCGTCGGTGTTGAAGCCGGCCCAGCCGCGCGCGTGCCGGGCGAGCACGTTCACCGCCCCCACCTGCGCCGCGACGTCGTCGAGGGCGGCGCAGAACGGCACCACCGCCTCCTTGTGGGGCACGGTGACGTTCAGGCCGCCGAGGCCGAGCGCGGCGGCGCCGCGGATGGCGGCCTCGAGGTCGTCGGGCGCCACCGGCAGGGCCATGTAGGCGCCGTCGAAGCCGACCGCCGCGAAGGCGGCGTTGTGCATGGCCGGGGAGAGGCTGTGGTCCACCGGCGACCCGATGACCGCGAACAGGGTGGTGCGCCCCGAGATCATGCGCCCTCCGAGAGCCCGTCGAGGATGGAGAAGAACGAGGGGAAGCTGGTGTCGACGCAGGCCACGTCGTCGAGCACGACCTCGTCGCCGCCGGCGAGGAGCTGGGCGATGGCCATGCTCATCGCCACCCGGTGGTCCATGCGCGTGTGCACGGAGGTGCCGCGGAGCGGTGTCGGCCCCTCGATGGCACAGCCGTCGTCGAAGAGCTCGATGCGGGCGCCGGCCGCGGCGAGCGCCTGCCCCATGACCGCGAGCCGGTCCGACTCCTTCACCCGCAGCTCGCGGGCGTCGCGGATGAGGGTCCGGCCCTGGGCCTGGGTGGCGAGCACCATGATCACCGGGAGCTCGTCGATGAGGCGCGGGACGAGCGCCCCCCCGATGGTGGTGGCGGAGAGCGGGCCGCCGCGAACGGTGACGTCGGCGCGCGGCTCGCCGGCGCTCTCGCGCTCGTTCGCCACCGCGACGCCCGCTCCCATGGCGCGGAGCACGTCGAGGAGCCCGGTGCGGGTGGGGTTCGTGCCCAGGCCCCGGGCGGTGACCTCGGAACCGGGCAGCGCCGCGGCCCCGCAGAGGAAGAAGGCGGCCGAGGAGATGTCGCCGGGGACGTCGACCTCGCCGCCGCGCAGGCGGGAGGGGCGGAGGGTCACCCGGAGGCCGTCGACCTGGATGTCGGCCCCCATGCGGCGCAGCATGCGCTCGGTGTGGTCGCGGGAGAGTGCCGGCTCCTCGACCACCGTCTCCCCCTCCGCGGAGAGCCCGGCCAGCAGGATGGCCGACTTCACCTGCGCGCTCGCCACCGCGAGGACGTGGCGCGTGCCGCGGAGCTTCCGCCCCTTCACCACGAGCGGCGGCAGCCGGTCGCCGTCGCGGGCCTCGAGGACCGCGCCCATGGCGCGGAGCGGCTCCACCACCCGCCGCACCGGGCGCCGGCGCAGCGAGGCGTCCCCGGTGAGGACGGAGAGCCCGGGCACGCCGGCGAGCACGCCCGCGAGGAGCCGGAGGCTCGTGCCCGAGTTGCCGCAGTCGATGACGTCGTCGGGCTCGACGAGACGGGCGGGCGGCGTGACCCGGACCACCCCGCCCTCCTCGCGGACCCGGGCCCCGAGCCGCTCGACCGCCTTCCAGGTCGAGTGGACGTCCTCGGCGCGGAGGAGCCCGCGCACCCGGGTCTCTCCCTCCGCCAGCGCGGCGAAGAGGAGCGACCGGTGCGAGACCGACTTGTCCCCGGGCACCTCGAAGGCGCCCCGCAGCGGGCCGCGGCGACGGCAGGTGACGGGACCCTTCAAAAGAGCGACTCCCGGGCCGCGCGGGCCTCCTCGAGGGCGTTGCGGGCCGCTTCGGGCGAGTCGGCGATGGCGGTGAGGATGCGGGACAGGTGGTTCTCGAGGAGGCGCGCCGCCTCGGGGACGTGGGCGTTCCGCCGCGCCACCTCGCCCTGGATGTCGAAGGCGAACCCGGCCAGCCGGGTCATGTCGTTCATCCCCGGGCCGGCCAGCAGGCGGGCGAGCGGACCGGCCTCGCGCGCCGCGAGCGACAGCGCGCTCGCGACCAGGTACGGCAGGTGGGAGACGAGCGCCACGGCCGCATCGTGCTCGGCGGCCGTGCAG
>JBAVCR010000183.1:0-2856 GCA_049586815.1 Anaeromyxobacteraceae bacterium | reverse complement strand
CCGCTCGCCGTCCGGCCGCCCCGGTCGATCACCGTCGTGGAGGTGGGCGCGACCCGCGCCGTCCTGCGGGTGGAGGCGCCCGGCGCACCCCCTGCGGACGTGGTGCTCGTCCGCGAGGACGGGGCCTGGAAGGTGGACCTCCCGGCGGGGTAGCCCGGGGGCCGTTCCCTCTGTTATCTAAGCCGCTCCCCACGGAAGAACGAACGACATGAAGACCCTGACCGCCGCCGAGATCCGCGAGGCCTTCCTCCGCTTCTTCGAGGAGCGCGCCCACCGCCGGGTGAAGAGCTCCTCGCTCGTTCCCCAGAACGACCCCACGCTGCTCTTCACCAACGCCGGGATGGTCCAGTTCAAGGACGTCTTCACCGGCCGGGAGAAGCGCGACTACACGCGGGCCACCACCGCCCAGAAGTGCGTGCGCGCCGGCGGCAAGCACAACGACCTGGAGAACGTCGGGTTCACCGCCCGTCACCACACCTTCTTCGAGATGCTGGGGAACTTCTCCTTCGGCGACTACTTCAAGAAGGACGCGGTGGCCTGGGGCTGGGAGTTCGTCACCAGCAAGGACTGGCTCGGCATCGACACGTCGCGGCTCGCCGCCACCGTCTTCGCCGGGGAGGGAAACCTGCCCTGGGACGAGGAGGCCTTCGAGCTCTGGAGGAAGGCCGGGGTCCCGGTCGAGCGCATCCACCGGCTCGGCGCCAAGGACAACTTCTGGGCCATGGGCGACACCGGCCCCTGCGGCCCCTGCTCGGAGATCCACTACTTCCAGGGCGACGACATCCCCTGCGCCGAGGAGAAGGCCGGGCGGCGGTGCCAGGGCGTGGCCTGCGACTGCGACCGCTGGCTGGAGATCTGGAACCTCGTCTTCATGCAGTTCGAGCGCTCCGCCGACGGGCACCTGGCGCCGCTCCCCAGGCCCTCCATCGACACCGGCGCCGGGCTCGAGCGCATCGCCGCGGTCGTGCAGGGCAAGCGCTCCAACTACGACACCGACATCTTCCAGAACGTCATCCGGGCCATCGAGCGGATCTCGGGGAAGGCCTACGGCCACACCGACGCCCCCGACGACGTCTCCATGCGCGTCATCGCCGATCACGCCCGGGCCACCACCTTCCTGGTGGGGGACGGCGTGCTGCCCTCCAACGAGGGGCGGGGCTACGTGCTGCGCCGGATCATGCGGCGCGCCATCCGGCACGGGAAGCGGCTCGGCCTCGACCAGGTGTTCCTCCCGAAGGTGGCCGACGCGGTGATCGCCGAGATGGGCGACGTCTACCCGGAGATCCGGGACAACCGGGCCTTCATCCTCAAGGTGGCGGAGCAGGAGGAGGAGTCCTTCCGCCGCACCCTCGACAAGGGGCTCACCATCCTCGAGGAGCAGATCCGCCACCTCACCGCCCGGGGCGAGAAGACCATCCCCGGGAAGGTGGCCTTCCAGCTCTACGACACCTTCGGCTTCCCGATGGACCTCACCCGCGTCATCGCCGAGGAGCACGCGGTGGGGGTGGACGAGGCCGGCTTCGAGACGGCCATGTCCGAGCAGCGGGCCCGCTCGGAGTGGAAGGGCTCGGGCGAGGAGGCGGTCGAGGAGATCCACCGCCAGATCGCGAACGAGCTCGGCGAGGTGCGCTTCCTCGGCTACGAGGCCACCCGGGCCCGGGCCCCGGTGAAGGCCCTCGTGGTGAACGGGCAGCGGGCCGACCGGGCGAGGAAGGGCGACCGGGTCGAGGTGATCACCAGCGAGACCCCGTTCTACGGCGAGTCGGGCGGCCAGGTGGGCGATGCCGGCGCCATCACGGGTCCCGGGGGAAAGGTCGCGGTGAAGGACGCGCAGCGGCCGGTGCCCGGCCTCGTCACCCACCGCGGCGAGGTGACGGAGGGCGAGCTCGCCGTCGGCGACTCCGTGGAGCTCGCCGTCGACGAGGAGCGGCGCGACCAGATCCGCGCCAACCACTCGGCCACCCACCTGCTCCACCTGGCGCTCCGGGAGCGGCTCGGCGAGCACGTGAAGCAGGCCGGCTCGGTGGTGGCCCCCGACCACCTCCGCTTCGACTTCGCCCACTTCCAGCCGCTCACCGACGACGAGCTGCGGGACGTGGAGCGGCGCGTGAACGACCTCGTGCGCCGGAACGAGGCCGCCGCCACCGCGGTGCTCCCCATCGAGGAGGCGCGCAAGAGCGGCGCCATGATGATCTTCGGGGAGAAGTACGGCGACACCGTCCGGGTGGTGGGGATCGGCCCGTCGAAGGAGCTGTGCGGAGGCACCCACGTCCGGCGCGCCGGCGACATCCACTTCTTCAAGATCGCGAGCGAGGAGAGCATCGCGGCCGGCGTGCGCCGCATCGTGGCCCACGCCGGGCCCCGCGCGGTGGAGCTGGCGCAGCAGGCCGACGCCGAGCTGCGGCAGGCGGCGTCCCTGCTCCGCTCCGGCGCCTTCGAGGTGGCGGCGAAGGTGGAGGGGCTGCAGCGGCGCGTGAAGGACCTCGAGAAGCAGCTCGCCGACGCGCAGGGCAAGGTCGCGGCGGCCCGCTCCGGCGACCTCGCGTCGCAGGCCCGCGAGGTGAACGGCGTGAAGGTGCTCGCCGTCCGCGCCGAGGGGGACGGCAAGACGCTGCGCGAGCTCGCCGACAGGCTGCGCGACAAGCTCGGGCGCGGCGTGGTGGCGCTCGCGAGCGAGCAGGACGGCAAGGCGGTGCTGCTCGTGGCGGTCACGAAGGACCTCACCGGGATCGTCAAGGCCGGGGACCTCGTGAAGGACGCGTCGAAGCTCATCGGCGGGTCGGGCGGTGGCAAGCCCGACATGGCGCAGGCGGGCGGGGCCGACCCGGCCGGGATCGACCGGGCGCTGGCGCGGGT